>JBKBRG010000487.1:0-2352 GCA_046292325.1 Tabrizicola sp. | reverse complement strand
TCCAGCGACCGGACGGCGCCCGCGCCCATCATCTCGGCCTCGACCGCGTTCACCACCAGCAGATCGACCAGCCCCGCAAGCTCTGCCGACAGGTCCCGCGCCGGGGCGGCGTTCAGCAGGCACCGCACCCCCCGCGCCCGCGCCGCGCGCGCCGCCGCCAGGTTCAGCGCCTCGGGCATTTCGTTCTGAAGGATCAGCAGCTCCACGTCCCGCCACAGATCGGGTGTCGCCAGCGCCGCCGGATCGGCCCACAGGTTCGCGCCCGAGACGATGGTCGCCGCATAATCGCCCTGCGCGTCGAGGATCGCCACGCTCATCCCCGAGCCGATGCCGGGCAGGGTCTGCACGAAGCGGTCATCCACCCCGCCTGCCCGCAACCCCTGCCGCAGGAAGGCGCCGAAGCCGTCGTCGCCCACCGCGCCGAACATCCGGCAGGGGGCGCCGGCGCGGGCCACCGCCACCGCCTGATTGCCGCCCTTGCCGCCGAACCTGGGATACCAGCGCCGCCCGACCGCCGTCTCGTCGCGGCGGGGCAGGTGGTCGGCCTCGACCATGATGTCATGGTGCAGGCTGCCTGCGACAAGGACCGTCGGCAAGGTCGCGGGGGGCGTGGTCACGGGTGGGCTCCTTCGGGCTGCGGCCACAGGTTACGTCCCGTGCCGCCCCGCGCAACTGTTGCCTGCCGCGCGCCCCGGTGTAGCATCGCTGCCACCCACCCCGGCGAGAGGCCCCATGCCCGACTTTCCGATCATCGACAGCCACCTGCATCTGTGGGATCCCCGGCGGCTGGACTATCCCTGGCTCAAGGGCCTGCCGCTCGACCGGCCCTTCCTGCCCGCCGATTTCCGCGCGGCAAGCGCGGGGGTCGAGATCGAGGCGTTGGTGTTCCTCGAATGCGCCGCCGCCCCGGAGCAGACCTTCGCCGAGGCGGAGGCGGTGCTCGGCTGGGCCGGGGAAGAGCCGCGCATCGCCGCCATGGTCTGCAATGCCGCGCTGGAACGGGGCGACGCGGTGCGGGGCGATCTCGAACGGCTGGCGGCGACCGAAAAGGTGCGCGGCATCCGCCGGATCTATCAGGACGAACCCGACCCGGCCTTCTGCCTGCGCCCCGATTTCGTGACCGGGGTCCGGGCGCTGGCCGACTACGGCCTGTCCTTCGACCTCTGCCTGAAACATCCCCAGCTGGCCGCGACCATCGGCCTTGTCGATGCCTGCCCGAACGTGCCGATGGTCCTTGACCATATCGCCAAGCCCGGCATCGCGGCGGGCCTGATGCAGCCCTGGGCCGACCAGCTGCGTGACCTTGCCCGGCGCGAGAACCTGGTCTGCAAGCTTTCCGGGGTCGCCACCGAGGCCGCCGCCGACTGGACGCCGGAAACGCTGCGCCCCTACATTGAGGTCGCGCTGGAGGCTTTCGGGCCCGCGCGGCTCATGTTCGGCGGCGACTGGCCGGTGGCGACGCTGGCCATCGGCTACCGCGACTGGGTGGCGCTGGTGGACGAGGTGACGGCCGACCTGTCCGGGACCGAACGGCGGCAGATCTTCCGCGACACGGCGCGGGCCTTCTACCGGCTTTAGGGCCGCCTCGCGGCAGAGGGGTTCCGCCATCCACCCCCGCGGGGACCGTGTCCATGGCCGCGGGCAGCAGGGCATCACGGCCATGCCGAAAGCGGCAGCACGCAGGCTCACATCACCGCGCCGATCTGCCAGGGCACGAACTCGGCCCCGCCGAAGCCCAGCTGTTCGGACAGCGTGCGCTCGCCCGAGGCGACGGCGATCATCTTCTCCAGGATCTCCTCGCCCTTGGCCTCGATGCTGGTGCCTTCCAGGATGTCGCCGCAGTTGATGTCCATGTCCTCCTTCATCCGGGCATACATCTCGCTGTTGGTGGCCAGCTTGATGCAGGGCGAGGGCTTGTAGCCGGAAACCGACCCCCGCCCGGTGGTGAAGACGATCAGCGTGGCGCCGCTGGCGATCTGGCCGGTCACGCTGCAGGGGTCGTAGCCGGGGCTGTCCATGTAGACGAAGCCCGGCGAGGTGATGGGTTCGGCGAACTCGTAGACCCCCGCCAGCGGTGCCGTTCCGCCCTTGGCCACCGCGCCCAGCGACTTTTCCAGGATCGTGGTCAGCCCGCCGCGCTTGTTGCCGGGGCTGGGGTTGTTGTCCATCTCGCCGCCGTTGATCGCGGTGTAGTTTTCCCACCAGCGGATGCGCTCCAGAAGCCGCTCGCCGACTTCGCGGCTGACGGCGCGGCGGGTCAGCAGGTGCTCGGCCCCGTAGATTTCCGGTGTCTCGGACAGGATCGTGGTGCCGCCCATCCGCACCAGAAGATCGCTCGCATGGCCGAGCGCC
>JBKBRG010000486.1:0-2354 GCA_046292325.1 Tabrizicola sp. | reverse complement strand
TGTTGAAGATGCCGAGGAAGCGGACAAGCTCGAACAGGCCCGCAAGGACGGCGATCTGGGGAAACATCGACACCGCAAGGATCATCATCAGCAGAAGCCCCCGCCCCCGGAACCGCACCCGGGCCAGGGCGTAGGACGCGGTCACGGCCAGGAACAGGGCGAAGACCACGGTGGTCGTGGCGATGAAGACCGAGTTCCAGACCGAGCGCACGAAGTTGCGCCCGCCCAGCACCGTCTCGTAGTTGGCCCAGGAGAAGGCCCGCGGCCAGTAGTTGATCTTGAACAGATCGGTCCCGGTCGTGAACGAGGTCACGATCGCGTAGTAGAACGGAAAGACCGAGAAGACGACGATCACCACGACAAGCGCGTAGAACCCGATGGTCGAAAGAAGCTTCTGACCGTTCATCTCTGGCTCTCCCCGGAAAGATCGACCTTGCCCAGCCAGATGTAGAGGCTGACGAAGACGGCGATGATGGCGAAGAGCAACGTGGACTGCGCCGCGCCGTAGGCGAACTTGTCGAAGTCGATCATGTTCTCGCGGCTGATGACCGACATGGTCTTGGTGGCGGCCGAATTGGGCGTCAGCACATAGACCAGGTCGAAGATCCGCAGCGCGTCGAGCATGCGGAAGATGATCGCGACGGCCAGCGCCGGGCGGATCAGCGGCAGGGTGATCCTGAAGAACACCTTGACCGGGTTGACCCCGTCCAGCCTTGCCGCCTCGTAGATGTCGCGCGGCACCATCTGGAGGCCCGCGAGGATCAACAGCGCCATGAAGGGCGTCGTCTTCCAGATGTCGACCATCAGGACGGCATACATCGCCGTCTCGGTCGAGGCGGTCCAGGCGATCTTCTGCTCGATCAGGCCGAGGTTCAGCAGGATGTCGTTGATGATCCCGAACTGGTCGTTCAGCATCCAGGCCCACATCTTCGCGCTGACGATGGTCGGGATCGCCCAGGGGATCAGGATCGCCGCGCGGACAAGCCCGCGGCCCTTGAATTCGGCGTTCAGCACCAGGGCGACGATCAGGCCCAGGACCGTTTCGAAGAAGACCGAGACCACGGCGAAGCGCACGGTGTTCCAGACCGCGTTCCACCAGGCCGGATCCACCAGCGTGCCGCGATAGATGACCCGGCCGGATTCCAGCGTCCGGATCGACAGATAATTGTCGAAGCCGATCCACTCGCCGCCGTAGAGGTCGGACAAGAGCGTGTTGGTCAGGGAAAACCAGATCGTGCGCAGAAGCGGCCAGGCGGCCACGAAGAACAGTGCCGCCAGCATCGGGGCCAGGAACCAGAAGGCCGCACGTTGCCGCTGCCGCGAGAGGCTGAGCCCCCCGTCATTCACTTGCATGATACCCTCCCCTGTCGGGTCCCCCCGGACCCGGTTGAACGGGACGGGCGGCTTGCCGCGAAGTAAGCCGCCCGCCGATGGGGTCAGTCAGGTCCGGGAGGACTTACCAGCCCGACCCCTTCAGGTCCGTCAGCTCGACCTCGAGCAGTTCCAGGTTCTCGGCCGCCGAGCCCTTGCCGGACAGGGTGTTGTGGACGGCCGACCAGAACTTGGCCGAGACCTCGTTGTACTTGCCCAGCGTCGGGGCCGAGGGGCGCGGGACGGCGTTCAGGAACACGTCCTTCCACTGCGGGATGATCGGCTGCGCGGCGGCGATGTCCGGATCATCATAGAGCGAGATGATCGTCGGCAGGTTCGATTCCGCGATCGCACGCTGCTTCTGCGCCTCGGGTCCGGCCAGATACAGGGCCAGGCTGATCGCCGCTTCCTGCTTGGTCGAATATTTGGACACCGCCACGTTCCAGCCGCCCAGCGTGGCCGCCGAGGTGTCGCCTTCCTTGCCGACGGGCAAGGTGGTCACGGCGAACCTGCCCTTCACGGCCGAATCGTCACCGTTGCCCAGACCATAGGCATAGGGCCAGTTGCGCATGAACACGGCATTGCCGGTCTGCCAGACGCCGCGGGCTTCCTCTTCCTGATAGGCCAGAACGCCGTCCGGGCTGATCGTGCCGACCCAGGATTTCGCAGTCTCGAGTGCCGCAACCGCGTTCTCGTTGTTGATGCTGATGGTGCCGTCCGGCTCGACGATCTGGCCGCCGCCGAAGGACTTGACCCATTCCAGCGCATTGCAGGTCAGCCCCTCATAGGCATTGCCCTGCCAGACGAAGCCCCACAGATCGGTCTTGCCCTCGGCACGCTCGGCATCCTGGATGAACTTGGCGGTCTCGGCCAGTTCCGCCCAGGTCTTCGGCGGCTGCTTGCCGTATTTCTCCAGCAGATCCGTGCGGTAGTAGAGCGCGGGCGCGTCGGTGAAGATCGGCAGCGCGACCAGCTTGCCGTTC
>JBKBRG010000485.1:0-2359 GCA_046292325.1 Tabrizicola sp. | reverse complement strand
CGTTCATGTGCGGGAACAGGGCATAGTCCTGGAACACCGTGTTCACGTTGCGCAGGTGCGGCGGGACGGAGGAGACATCCTCGCCGAAGATGCGGATCGCGCCTCCGGTCGGTTTCTCGAAACCCGAGATCAGCCGCAGGCAGGTGGTCTTGCCCGAGCCCGAAGGCCCGAGCATGGCGAAGAACGATCCTTCGGCGATGGTCAGGTCCACGCCATCCACGGCACGGACGGAGCCGAAGTGGCGCGAGACCGATTGGAATTCGACAGCAGCGGTCATGGGCAATCCTGATCCATGCGAAGCGCCCCCCACCCCTCTCCCCTCCCCACGCGGGGGAGGGGAAGCACACCGGAACGTCCGGGCGCCAGGGTGGGCAGAGGCGACCCCCCCGCGTGGGCGAGGGGCCGGTTGGGGGATCCGGGGCTCAGCGCCCGCCGATCACGCCGATGTAGTCCGACACCCAGCGGTAGTAGGGCACGCAGGCCCCCTCGCCCTGGGCGCAGTTCGAGACCGGCGTGGTCCAGAAGCGGATCTTCTCGAAATCCTCCATGCCGTTCGCCTTGCAGCTTTCGGCGGTGGACATGCCGCGCCCGTCGGTGCAGGCGGCGGGAACGCTGGGGTTCGCACCGAACCAGACCGCGAGGTCGGATTGCAGGTTCGACGACAGCGTATGCTCCATCCAGAGATAGGCGCAGTTCGGGTTCTTGGCATCGACATGCATCATGGTCGTGTCGGCCCAGCCGGTGGCCCCTTCCTGCGGGATCGTCGAGGCGATCGGCAGGCCTTCCGATTTCAGCAGGTTCACCTGGAACGGCCAGCTTCCCGAAGCGACGACGCCCTCGTTCTTGAAGTCGTCCATCTGGATGAAGGCGTCATGCCAGTAGCGGCTGACCAGATCGCGCTGCTGGCGCAGCAGGTCGAGCGCGGCCTTGTATTGCTCTTCGTTCAGCTCGTAGGGCGAGGTGATCTTCAGTTCGGGCTTGTGGAACATCAGATACTGCGCCGCATCGGCCACATGGATCGGCCCGTCATAGGCCTGCACCCGGCCCTTGTTCGACTTGCCGTCGGGAAGGGTCATCTCCTCGAAGACCACGTTCCACGAGGTCGGCGGCTCCTTGAAGACCTCGGTGTTGTACATCAGGACGTTCGGCCCCCACATGTAGGGAACGCCGTAATGCACGCCATCGACGGTGTGCCAGGGCGCGTTCTTCAGCCGATCGTCCACCGTGTTCCAGGACGGGATCAGGTCGATGTTGATCGGCTGCACCCGGTCGCCCGCCACCAGCCGCAGGCTGGCGTCGCCCGAGGCGGTGACAAGGTCGAATCCGCCCTCGTTCATCAGCGCCACCATCTCGTCGGAGGTGTTCGCCGTCTTGACGTTGACCTTGCAGCCCGAGCTTTCCTCGAACTTCGTCACCCAGTCGAAGGCCTTGTCGGTCTCGCCGCGCTCGATGTAGCCGGGCCAGGCGACGATGTTCACCTGGCCTTCGGGCGCGCCGAGCGCGGTCACCTGGGCCACGGCCGGTGTGAGCCCGGTCAGCAGGGCAAGTGTCGTGGTTCCCATCAGTCTGAAGCTGGATGTCATGGCAGGCTCCCGTTGGTGTGTCTCATGCATGCGCAGAGGGTCCGTTCGTCCGGACTTCGAAAAAACCCTAGATTGCCACGAAAGTTCCACAATGACAAAAAACTGAAGCCAGATATCGGGTTTACCGATATGTTCCGGGCCGACCGATGCCGATCCCTTTCGGCACCGGGGATTGTTCGGCCCAGATGGGATCCGGGTGGGAAGTTGAGTCGACGGTTGATGCCGAGTTTGTTGATGATTGCGCCCGCGCCGGTGATCGAATCGGCCGGGCACCTGCGTCTGGACGTCAAGTTCGTCGAGGGGATGCGCGTCCAGCAGGGGCTATGGCCCAGCCGGATCACCGTGGCCCTGCGGCGCGGGGTCGCCTCGATTCCGTTCGGCCGGGACTACGCCCGTGACGACCTTCCCTTCGAGCTTGTGCTTCTGGACCCTGACGAGGCCTTGACCCGGCGGCATCTGTCCGGGTTCGACCTGATTTATGCGGGAGGGGATGACTTCCACTGTCTGGGGCTGCCCGACCTGCTGCATCCCGGTCAGAAGCTGGTCTATGCGATCGAATACACGCAGGAGACGCGGCTACAGATCATGGACCTGGACCGCAGCCGCAGCCTTCTGGGCCGGATGCGCGGGCGGCTCTGGCTGCGTCAGCAGGAAAAGCGGCGCGAGCGGGCCTTCCGAAGCGCGACGGCGCTTCAGGCGAACGGTTATCCGGCATACGACCAGTATGCGCCGCTGTGCGCGGACACTCTCATGTATCTGGATGGCCGCATGACGCC
>JBKBRG010000484.1:0-2366 GCA_046292325.1 Tabrizicola sp. | reverse complement strand
CGAGATCTGGGTCGAGGCCGGCGACGAGCTGACCTGGGAGATCGACCGCGACGGCGAGGTGAAGGGCGGCACGGTCAAGCTGCTGCTGGACCAGGGCATCACCGACATTCCGGTTCTGGACATCGACAACGTCAACGTCGGCCCCTACATCCGCAACACCATGGCGGTGGACAAGAACATGGGCCGCGACACCGCGCTCATGGACATCTACCGCGTGATGCGCCCCGGCGAACCGCCGACCGTCGAGGCCGCCAGCCAGCTCTTCGACACGCTGTTCTTCGACAAGGAACGCTATGACCTGTCGGCCGTGGGCCGGGTCAAGATGAACATGCGTCTCGACCTCGACAAGCCGGATACCCAGCGCACGCTGGACCGCGAGGACATCATCGCCTGCGTCAAGGCGCTGACCGAACTGCGCGACGGCAAGGGCGAGATCGACGACATCGACCACCTCGGCAACCGCCGGGTGCGCTCGGTCGGCGAGCTGATGGAGAACCAGTATCGCGTCGGCCTTCTGCGGATGGAACGCGCGATCAAGGAGCGCATGTCCTCGGTCGAGATCGACACGATCATGCCGCAGGACCTGATCAACGCGAAACCGGCCGCCGCGGCGGTGCGCGAATTCTTCGGCTCCTCGCAGCTGTCGCAGTTCATGGACCAGACGAACCCGCTGTCCGAGGTGACGCACAAGCGCCGTCTCTCGGCGCTCGGGCCGGGCGGTCTGACGCGGGAACGTGCGGGCTTCGAGGTCCGCGACGTTCACCCGACGCATTACGGCCGGATGTGCCCGATCGAAACGCCCGAAGGCCAGAACATCGGCCTGATCAACAGCCTCGCGACCTTTGCCCGGGTGAACAAATACGGTTTCATCGAGACCCCCTACCGCAAGGTGATCGACGGCAAGGTGACCGACGAGGTCGTCTACATGTCGGCGACCGAGGAAATGCGCCATACCGTCGCCCAGGCGAACGCGGCGCAGGATGCCGAAGGCCGCTTCACCGACGACCTGATCTCCAGCCGCAAGGCCGGGGAATTCATGCTGAACCCGCCCGAGGCGATCGACCTGATCGACGTGTCGCCGAAGCAGCTGGTGTCGGTCGCGGCCTCGCTGATCCCGTTCCTGGAAAACGACGACGCCAACCGCGCGCTGATGGGCTCGAACATGCAGCGCCAGGCGGTGCCGCTCCTGCAATCCGATGCCCCCTTCGTCGGCACCGGGATCGAGGCGGTGGTGGCGCGTGACTCGGGCGCGGCCATCATGGCCCGCCGGGCCGGGGTGATCGACCAGGTTGACGCAACCCGGATCGTCGTGCGCGCGACCGAGATGCTGGAACCCGGCGAGCCGGGCGTGGACATCTACCGTCTGCGCAAGTTCAAGCGGTCGAACCAGTCGTCCTGCATCAACCAGCGCCCGCTGGTGAAGGTGGGCGACGTGGTCAAGCGCGGCGAGGTCATCGCCGACGGCCCCTGCACCGACATGGGGGAACTGGCCCTGGGGCGGAACGTGATCGTCGCCTTCATGCCCTGGAACGGCTACAACTACGAGGACTCGATCCTGATCTCCGAGCGCATCCTGCGCGATGACGTCTTCACCTCGATCCACATCGAGGAATACGAGGTCGCCGCCCGCGATACCAAGCTGGGGCCGGAAGAGATCACCCGCGACATCCCGAACGTCGGCGAAGAGGCGCTGCGCAACCTTGACGAGGCCGGCATCGTCTATATCGGGGCCGAGGTGCAGCCGGGCGACATCCTGGTCGGCAAGATCACCCCGAAGGGCGAAAGCCCGATGACGCCGGAAGAGAAACTCCTGCGTGCCATCTTCGGCGAAAAGGCCTCGGACGTGCGCGACACCTCGCTGCGGCTGCCGCCGGGTGCCTATGGCACGGTGGTGGAAGTGCGGGTGTTCAACCGGCACGGCGTCGACAAGGACGAACGCGCCTTGCAGATCGAGCGTGAGGAAGTCGAACGCCTCGCCCGCGACCGCGACGACGAGCTGGCGATCCTGGAACGCAACATCTACGCGCGGCTCAAGTCGCTCATCATCGGCAAGACTGCCGTGAAGGGGCCGAAGGGCGTCAAGGCGGGTTCCACCATCGACGAGGACCTGCTGTCCACGCTGTCGCGCGGCCAGTGGTGGCAGTTGGCGCTTGGCGAAGAGAACGACGCCAAGGAAGTCGAGGCGCTGCACGACCAGTTCGAAGCGCAAAAGCGCGCGCTTGACCACCGCTTCGAGGACAAGGTGGAAAAGGTGCGCCGCGGCGACGATCTGCCCCCCGGCGTGATGAAGATGGTCAAGGTCTTCGTCGCGGTGAAGCGCAAGCTGCAACCGGGCGACAAGATGGCCGGCCGTCACGGCAACAAGG
>JBKBRG010000483.1:759-2368 GCA_046292325.1 Tabrizicola sp. | reverse complement strand
TCGTGCTGAACGCCGCCCAGACCGTCTATTTCGTCGCCAAGGCCGAGGTCGCCGACTGGCCCGGCATCGGCTGGCTGGCCCGCGCCACCGGGACGGTGTTCATCGCCCGCAAAGGGACCGAGGCGAAGAAGCAGCAGCAGATCTTCGAATCCCGCCTTCAGGCCGGCCACCGGCTTCTCTTCTTCCCCGAAGGCACCTCGACCGACGCGATCCGCGTCCTGCCGTTCAAGTCCACCCTCTTCCAGGCCTTCTTCGCCCCGGCCCTGGTGCGGACCATGCACATCCAGCCCGTCACCGTGATCTACCACGCCCCCGTCGGCGAGGATCCGCGGCACTATGGCTGGTGGGGCGACATGGACTTCGCCAGCCACCTCCTCAAGACCCTCGCCACCCGGCGCCAGGGCCGCGTCGAGGTCATCTTCCACCCCGAAGTGCCCGTCGATGCCTTCGACGACCGCAAGACGCTGTCGCAGCATTGCGAGCGCGTGATCCGCACCTCGCACCCGCACGCCAACGCCTGACCGGCCCCTGCCCTTGCTCTTTTCCCAAATACTCCCGCCGGAGGCATCCGCCGTCCGCCGCCTCGCGCACCGCCAAGGTCCGAAGAGCCGGCACCCCGCGGGCGATCCGCCCGCCGTCCCAGTCAAGCCGCGCGCAGCACCTTCGCCAGCGGCCGCCCCTTGGCCAACTCGTCCACCAGCTTGTCCAGAATCCGGATCTCGCGCATCAGCGGCTCGGCAATCTCTTCGATCCTGACCCCGCAGATCATCCCCGTCACCTGATCCCGGGCCGGGTTCAAGGCCGGGGCTTCCGCAAAGAACCGTTGAAAATCAACGCCCTCTGCCAGAACCCTCTGCAAGCCCTCCGCGTCATGGCCGGTCAGCCAGAAGATGACCGCGTCCAGCTCCTCCCGGCTGCGGCCCTTCCGTTCCACCTTGGCCAGATACAGCGGATAGACCTTCGCCACGGCCATCCCGAAAATGCGATGCGTCATCGGCATGCCCCCCAAGGCGGGGTTTCACCCCACCGTCATCGACCGTCATCCACCGTCACCGCAGACGACGCAGCAGCTCCAGGGATGGTTCCCCCGTCACCGGCAATCCGACGCTGGCCTGATAGGCGCTGATCGCCGCCCTGGTCTTCGCGCCGATCACCCCGTCGCTGCCTTCGGTATCAAACCCCGTTGCCGTCAGCAGCCGCTGCAGCTCCTGCCGGTCCGCCCTGGTCATCCCGGCCGCGTCCGGCCCGAACGAGGCCTGCACCGGACCCCGCCCGACCAGCCGGTCCGACAGATGCCCGACCCCGATCGCGTAATTCTGCGCGTTGTTGTAGCGCAGGATGGTGGCGAAGTTCTGCGTCAACAGGAAATGGGGCGCGCCGCCCGCATTGCCCCCCGCGATGATCGACCCGCCCGCCAGCGTCCGGCCATCCGCCGACCGCACGCCCAGCGCCTGCCAGTCGGCCGCCGACCGCCCCTTGCCGCGCCCCAGAAGCCCCGTGTCGAACCCTGCCGGGAGGCTGACCTCCATCCCCCAGGGCAGGCCGCGCGTCCAGCCCGACCGCGCCAGATAGGCCGCGGTCGAGGCCAGAGCGTCGGTCGGGTCCTCCT
>JBKBRG010000483.1:0-749 GCA_046292325.1 Tabrizicola sp. | reverse complement strand
CCGCCCGTCGCCGTTGAAATCCACCGCATAGGCCAGATAGCTGGTCGGGATGAACTGGGTATGCCCCATCGCCCCGGCCCAGCTTCCGGTCATCGCGCCGGCCGAGACATCGCCCGCCTGCAGGATCTTCAGCGCCGCGAGCAACTGGCTTTCGAAGAAGGCGCCGCGCCGGCCCTCGTAGGCCAGGGTGGACAGGGCCGAGATCACCGGCACATTGCCCCGCCGCGTCCCGAAGAAACTTTCCAGCCCCCAGACCGCCGCGACAACGTTGCCCTCGACGCCATAACGGGCCTCGATGGCCGCCAGCACCCCGGAATATTGCGCGTATTTCTGGCGACCGAGGCTCACCCGTTCGTCCGAAGCGGCGATGTTCAGGTAATCCTCGAGGCTCCGCTTGAACTCGGTCTGGTTGCGGTCCTTCTCGATCACCTCGGGCAGGAACCCCGCGCCGCGGAAGGCGGTGTCCAGCGTTCCCCGGCTGATCCCGGCTGCCGCCGCGCGCGCCCTGAAGCCCTCGACCCAAGTCTCCCAGCCCGCGTTCGGCACGGCCCGCGGCACCGGATCGGGCGCGCGGTAGCCGCCCCCTGCCCCGCCGCCTGACCCTCCACCGCCCATGCAGGCCGACAGCCACGCCGCCGCCCCGGTCAGCATCAGTCCCCGCCGGGACATCCCCCCTGTCATGAGTGCCTGTGCCATGCTGCCCGCCCGTTTCTGCGCTTATGGGTCCAGCATAGCCCGTCGCGCCCGGC
>JBKBRG010000482.1:0-2379 GCA_046292325.1 Tabrizicola sp. | reverse complement strand
GAAGTCCGCACCGCGCTGGACGAGAACCTGCCGATCACCTTCATCGTCTGGAACAACGCCGGCTTCCGAGAGATCGCCGAGGCGATGCGCCAGGCCAAGGTGCCGGTGCTCGGCTGCGACCCCTCGCCGCTCGACATGGAGCATTTCGCCATGGCCTGCGATCTGCCCTTCGCGCGGGTGGCTCAGGACCCGTCCGAACTGGCCGAGATCCTCGATACGCCGCAGGACGGCCCGCGGCTTCTGGAGGTTCAGGCCCTCTGACGCGCCAGGATCGGGGCCAGCAGGAACACCATCCCGACCAGAAACGCCGCCCAGACGAAGGCAAAGCGCAGCCCGAAGGTTCCCGCGATCAGCCCGAGGAGCGGCGGGCCGACGAAATAGCCGAAGTATCCCAGTTGCGTGGCGCGGGCGATGGCTCTGGCGCGGGCTTCGGGCGCGCTGAACTGGCCGACCAGCGAAAAGGCCGTGGGAGCCAGGACCGAGGCGCCGATGCCCATGACGAAGAAGCCGAGATAGGCCACCGCCGGACCGCCAGCCGCCGCCACGACCAGCGCACCCGCCGCCGCGATCACCGCACCCGCCCGCAGGATGGTGAAGGGATCGACCCTGCCGGCGATCCACTGCCCGCCCAGCCGCGCAAAGCCCATGGTCAGCGCCAGAAGCGCCGGTCCCAGCGCCCCCTCCTCGGGGCTGCCGCCAAGCGAGTCCTCGATATGCAGCGCCGACCAGTTCTCGGCCGCGTTCTCGGTCATGAAGGCAATCAGCACCATGCCGCCGCCGATCACCGGCACCAGCCCCAGCGGCACCGCGCTGCCGTCCCTCGGCCTGCGCAGCCCCTCGATCCGCCCGTTCCGCTCCAGTGTCAGAAGCGCGCAGGCAAGGCCCAGCGCCGCCATCGTGCCCATCACCGCCCCCGGCCCCCAGCCCGCGCCGCGCAGAAGGCCGGTCACGACGGCGCCCCCGGCATAGCCGAAGGAATAGGCAGCATGGGTCAGGTTCATCAGATGCAGGCCGCGTTCCGTCTCCATCGCCGCGACGCGGGCGTTCATCAGCACATCGGTCAGCCCGGTCGCCGCCCCGGCGCAGGCCATGGCGATGGGGAACATCCAGACGACCGAGGCCTGCCCGGGCAACGCGAAGGCACCGGCCATCAGCGCCACCGACAGGGGCAGCGCCGCCCGGCCCAGCGCCGCGCCGAAGACCGGCGCCGCCAGCATGGCGCTGATCGCGGCGATCGGGGTCAGGAAGATCAGGAGGCCCAGTTCCGCCTCGTCCACGCCCAGCATCGCCTTCAGGTCCGGCAGCACCGCCGCGAAGGTTCCCCACAGCACGCCCATGGCCGCAAAGGCCGCGATCGCGGGGCGGGCATGGAGGAGGACGGGCAGCGGGATCATCGGACGGGGCCTTCGGCGGGACGAACCCGACAGGTAGCCCGCCCGCCCCGTTCCATCGCTTCCGCCCGCGACGCCCGGGCAGGCTGAAAGCGACACCGGGCGGTCGGCAATTCCCGCTTTCCTTTCACCCGATTCGTCGCTATAGCCCCCCGGTCGCGCCATGCACCCTTGGAGGATGGCGGACTTACATGGAGAAAACCTATGGCACGCGAGATCACCGATCTTCTGGCCGAGGTACGGACGGGGACAGGCAAGGGGGCCGCCCGTCAAGCCCGTCGTGAGGGCTACGTACCTGGCATCATCTACGGCGACGGGGCGGAACCCCAGCCGATCAAGGTGAAATACAACTACCTCCTGACCAAGCTGCGGCAGGGCCGGTTCCTGCAGACGCTCTTCAACCTGAAGGTCGAAGGCCAGCCTGACGTGCATGTCGTGTGCCGGGGTGTCCAGCGCGACGTGGTCAAGGACCTGCCGACGCATGTCGATTTCATGCGCATCCACGATGACAGCCGGATCGAACTGTTCATCCATGTGACCTTCATCAACCACGAAGCCTCGCCGGGCCTCAAGCGCGGCGGCACGCTGACCGTGGTCCGTCCCGAAGTGGAACTGGAAGTCACCGCGGGCGACATTCCCCATCACATCACCGTCGACCTGACCGGCAAGAAGATCGGCGACGTCATCCACATCAACGATGTGGAACTGCCGGCCGGCGCGAAACCGACCATCGCCCGGAACTTCGTGATCGCGAACATCGCGGCGCCCTCGGGCCTCGTCTCGGAAGAGAACGACGAAGCCTCGGCCTGATCCGATCCGCATCACGGCCAGCGCGGGGGCCCCAGGGGCCCCCGTTTGCGTTCTGGCCTAGCTGTGAGTTCTCATCAGGTTGTTCACCCTTGCGAGGGGCGATGTGCCGTTGAGAGCGGAGTGTGGTCGTGATCGGTTGAACCAGTCAAGCCAGCGGGGCAGGTCTGCGTTTCGCGCT
>JBKBRG010000481.1:0-2387 GCA_046292325.1 Tabrizicola sp. | reverse complement strand
GCATCCGGTCCGGCATCATCGCCTATGACGCGCTGATGCACATCCGCGAGGCGCGCGATGCCGCCGACCCGGCCATCGTTGCCAGGTTCGAGGAACATTCGGCCGACCTGGGCTTTGCCTTCCTGCTGAAGAAATACGTCGATGATCCGCGGCAGGCGACCGAGGAACAGATCGTTGCCGCCTCGAACGACACCGTGCCGACCGTCTGGCCGCTGTTCTGGGCCTTCCGCCTGATGGTGGCCCTGGGCTTCGGCTTCATCGCGACGATGGCCTACTTCTTCTGGCGCGCCTCGTTCCGGCAGATGCGCTATCCCCGCTGGGCGCTGCATCTGGCGGTCTGGATGATCCCCGCCCCCTGGATCGCGGCCGAGCTTGGCTGGTTCGTCGCCGAGTTCGGGCGTCAACCCTGGACGGTCGACGGGGTGCTGCCCACGGCCATGTCGGTCAGCGCGCTGTCGATGACCGAAGTCGCGATGACGCTGGCGGGATTCGTTCTCTTCTACACCATCCTCTTCATCATCGAGATGGGCCTGATGCTGAAATACATCCGCAAGGGTCCGTTCCAGGACGTCTCGGAAACCGAGGCCTGGTTGCAACGCCACAAGGACCGGCTGGCCGGTCGGCGCAACGCCGACGCCATCGCCATGCCGGCGGAGTAACGATCATGATCCTGCATGAACTTGTCAGCTACGAATTCCTCCGTGTCGTCTGGTGGCTGCTGCTGGGCGTGCTGCTGATCGGCTTTGCCCTGACGGACGGTTTTGACATGGGCGTGGGCGCGCTGATCCCCTTCGTCGGCAAGACCGACGTAGAGCGCCGTGTCGCGATCAACACCGTCGGACCTGTCTGGGAAGGCAACCAGGTCTGGTTCATCCTGGGCGGCGGGGCGATCTTTGCGGCCTGGCCTCCGCTTTACGCGGTCAGCTTCTCCGGCTTCTACCTGGCGATGTTCGTCGTGCTGGCGGCGCTCATCGTGCGGCCTGTGGCCTTCAAATACCGCTCGAAGCGCGACAGCGCCACCTGGCGATCCGCGTGGGACTGGGCGCTGTTCGCCAGCGGGGCAATTCCGGCACTGCTGTTCGGCGTGGCGGTCGGCAATGTGATCCAGGGCGTGCCCTTCCATTTCACCGACGACCTGCACACGATCTATGAAGGAGCGTGGTATGTGAAGTTCATCGGCCTTCTGGACCCGTTCTCGATCCTCGCCGGCGTCGTCTCGCTGTCCATGCTGGTCATGCATGGCGGGGCCTGGCTGACGCTGAAGGCGGAAGGTCCGGTGCAGGCACGAGCCCGCGCCATCGGATCGGTGGCGGCGCTGGTGGCCGTCGCGGCCTATGTGCTGGCCGGGGTCTGGATGGCCATCGGCATCGAGGGCTACCGCATCGTCGGCGACTACGCCACCGGCGGCCCGTCGAACCCGCTGCACTTCGAGGTCGAGCGCACCGCCACCTGGCTGACCGCCTATGGCGAACGGCCCTGGATCGTCGTTGCGCCGATCATAAGCGTGCTGGGCGGGCTGCTCACCTTCCTCGGCCTGCGGGCGGGGCGCGAGATCTCGACGCTTCTGTTCTCCAAGATGGCGATCCTCGGCGTGATCTCGTCCGTGGGCCTGACGATGTTTCCCTTCATCCTGCCCTCGTCCAGCGATCCGCGCTCTTCGCTGACGGTCTGGAACAGTTCGTCCTCGCACCTGACGCTGTTCATCATGCTGGTGGTCACGGTGATCTTCATGCCGCTGATCCTGGCCTATACCGCCTGGGTCTACCGCGTCCTCTGGGGCAAGGTCACCGAGGCGGACGTGACCGAAAGCTCGCACTCCGTCTACTGAGAAGGACCTGAAATCATGTGGTATTTCGCCTGGATACTTGGACTTCCGCTGGCCGCAATCTTTGCCGTGATGAACGCGATGTGGCTGGAGCTGAAGGAGGACGAACGTGTCGCCGCCGAGGCGGACCGAAAGAACGCGGGCGGCTGAGGCCCGGATCTCCGCCGCGATCCCTGATGATTGTCGTACCCCACGAAGGAGATATCCCATGAAACAGGTCATCCTTTCGGCTGCCGTCGCGCTTGCCCTGGCCGGCTCGGCGCTGGCCGAAGCGCCTCGCAATCCCACCTCGCTTGGTCTTTCGGCCCCGATCGTCGCGCTGACCCCGGTGCTTGCCGCCAATCAGGATGCGCTGGGTCTGGACGCGGCGCAGAAGGCCGCCGTCAAGGAATTCCTGGCAAGGATGCCGGCCAAGCGCATGGCGCTTGAGGATGAAACCGCCGCGCTGCGCGCCGAGCTGCGCAAGGCGATCCTGGACAATGCCCCCGGGGCTGAACGCGAGACCCTTGCCAGGAAAATCGGTGAGAACGAGACCCAGCTTCTGGTGATGCGGTCGAACTGT
>JBKBRG010000480.1:0-2404 GCA_046292325.1 Tabrizicola sp. | reverse complement strand
CGGTGCCGCGCTGCAATGGACGCTTGGCGGACCTTCGGCGGGGCTGGGTGGCTTCCACAACATCTTCCGCTGGGGGCCGGCAACTGGGGTGGCCACCGCCACGACGCGCGCCTTTGCGGGCATGCGCGGTTCCGTGGCGGCGCCAACGGACGTGAACCCGTCCACCCTGACCAACATCTGCGGCATGGGATGGGACGCGGGGGATGCCAACATCCAGTTCATCCACAACGACGGAACCGGAGCGGCGACGAAGATCGACCTTGGGACGAGCTTCCCTCGCCCAACGGTTGACCGCACGGCTTTGTATGAGATTGCGCTGTTCGCACCGCCGGGAACGACGCAGATGCTGCATTACGAGGTGACCGACCTGGTGTCGGGCGCCGTGGCCACGGGGACAGTCACGACCGACATTCCGTCCACGACCACGCTACTGACGCCCTGGAGCTGTTTCAGCGTCGGCGGCACCTCATCGGTCATCGGCATGGCCATCATCAGCCACTACATCGAGACGGATTACTGACGTGTCCGACAGCTTCGATAGGCGCAAACTGGAGGTGTTCCTGGCGCTGAACACGTTCGGGTTCGGCGCCTGGCTGCTGTTTTCCGCCGATGCGATGGCAGGCCCGCCCTATCGGCACCTGCTGGCGCTGGCGTCCGAACCGGGCTGGGGCGGGATGTTCCTGACCAACGGGCTGGCGCACTGCCTCTGGCTGGCGGTGAACGGCGCGCGCTGGTGGTCGCCCATCGTCCGGTTCTGGGCCGCGTTCCTGTCGGGCGGCCTCTATCTCGTCTGGTCGGCGGCGTTTGCCGCCTACGATCCTGCCTCGACGGCAGTCTATACCTACGCGGCGCTGTCGGTCGGGGCGTTCGCCTGTTGCGTGTTCGCGTGGACGGACGCCCTGACCGCCGTGAGGCTGCGCCGTGCTGTCCTTGATCACGCCTGAGAACCTGCCCGGTGTCCTGACCGCCATCGGGGCGCTGCTTGCGGCCGTCGGCGGCCTGACGCTGCGCCGGGCGCACCGCGAGCCGCCGAGGCCCGGCACGGCCGACGCAGCGGCGCAGGCGCTGGCCGAGAACACGCGCGCGCTGCTGGCCCTGTCCGAGCAGGTCGGCGCGCAGAACCGCCATTTCGGCGACAACAACCGCATGTTCGGCGATGTCCTGAAGCTGATCGGGGAGATCGCCCGCGACATCGACGAGGCGCGCCGGGAACTGACCTTGGCGCGGGAACATCTCGCCGCGCTGCGTGAGCAGGGCAACCGCAGGCCCAGATAGGGGAGCACCCATGATCTCGACCACCGACGTGCAGTGGCTGCTGCGCGCTGCCGGCTATTACGCCGGTGAAATCGACGGCGACATCGGCCCGCAGACACGCGCTGCAATCCGCACGCTGTTGCAGGCCAATGCCGCGCGCCTGCCCGCCGACTGGCACAGGTTCCCGCTGCGGCGCCAGATGGTCCTCGCGGCGCAGGTCATCCTGACCGCCGCCGGGTTCCAGCCCGGCCCGCTGGACGGCTACGCGGGCACGCTGACCCGGCAGGCCCTGACGGAGTGGCACCACGAACAGGCCACCGGCAGGCGCCCGGCGCCGTGGCGGCCCGACGATGTGCCAGAGCCGCCGGACGAAAGCCGCCCCGCGCCCGTCTGGGGTGGCCAGCGCGACATGGATCGCCGGTTCGGCCCGGCTGGCGGCCCGCAGTGCACGCGGGGCCGCGTTACGCCGCCGTGGCCGATGGTTCTGGCCTGGAACACCAGGGCGGCCGTCAGGGAAATCTCCTGCCACGAGGCGGTGGCCGCCAGCCTGGACCGGGTTCTGCGCCGCGTGGCCTCGGCCTATTCGCCCGAGGCGATCAACCGGCTGGGCCTGCACCTGTTCGGCGGCTGCTTCGCGCTGCGCAACAAGCGCGGCGGCTCCACCCTGTCCACCCACGCCTACGGCGTGGCGCTTGATTGGGATCCCGAGCGGAACCAGCTGAAGTGGACCCGCGCCCGCGCGCGCCTGGGCAAACCGGACGCTGAGGAGTGGTGGCGCTGCTGGGAGGCCGAGGGCTGGCTGTCGCTGGGCCGCGCCCGGAATTTCGACTGGATGCATGTCCAGGCCCCCGGACTGTGAAGGAACCGACCATGACGCAGGATCGCAGCGCCGGGGCGCAGATGCCGCTGCCGGCGCGGGATGACGGCATCCCGAACCCCCACGCCAGAGACCAGAGCACGAGCGGCTATCCCGCCCGCTGGCCCGGCTGACGACCCCTGCCGGGCGGGCGGCCCGGCGTAACCCAGGAGAAGCATGATGGAAGAGTTCAAGGGCATTTTCGCGTCGCGCACGGTTTGGGGCGGCCTCCTCGCGCTGTTGGCGGGCCTCGCTGGCCTGTTCGGCTACACCGTCACCGCTGAGGACACGGCC
>JBKBRG010000479.1:0-2409 GCA_046292325.1 Tabrizicola sp. | reverse complement strand
CGTCTTCCGCTATGTCCTGAACAACGCGCTGCCCTGGCCCGAGGAGGCCTCGCGCTTCCTGATGCTCTGGTCCACCAGCCTGATGGCCCCCACGGCCTTTCGCCGCGGCGGCTTTGTCGCCATCGACATGGTGATCCGCATGTTGCCGCGGCTGGTCGCCACCGGGCTGTCGGTCTTTCTGATGGCGGTCACGATCCTTGTCCTCTGGATCGCGCTCGGCATCGGCTGGTCCGAGGTGACGGGCCTTGGCGGCCGGTTCGAGACGGATTCGCTGCGGGTGCCGGTCAGCCTTGATCTGGCAACCTGGATGAAGGTGCCGAAGTCCTGGATGATGGCCTCGCTTCTGGTCGGCGTCGCCCTTCTTCTGCTGGTCGCCCTCGAACTCGCGCTGCGCAACCTTTACGCCCTGATCCGGGGGCCAGAGGGCCTGCGCGAGATTCCCGATGCCGTCATGCTTGGCTCGGGGGCCGAATAGATGCTGTCGTTCTTCCTGCCCCTTTTTCTTGTCTTCCTGATGCTGGGCCTGCCGGTGGTCTTCGGCCTGCTGGCCGCGCCCGCCATCCTTCTGTGGCTGAACGGGCAGGAACGCGACATCGTCCTTCTGTATCGCAACGTCTATGAGGGGATGAACTCCTTCCCCCTCATGGCGATCCCCTTCTTCATGCTGGCCGGGGAACTCATGAACCGCGGCGGCATCTCGGCCCGGATCGTCGGTTTCGCGCAGGCGATGGTCGGCCATTTCCGCGGCGGTCTGGCGCAGGTCAATGTCGTCGATTCGATGCTGTTCGCGGGTATTTCCGGCTCGGCCGTGGCCGATGTCTCGGCGCTCGGGTCGATCATCATTCCCCAGATGGAAAGGAAGGGCTATCCCAAGCCCTTCGCCGCCGCGATCACGGCCGCCTCGGCGATCATCGGGCCGATCATCCCGCCCTCGGGGATCATGATCATCTACGCCTATGTGATGGGCGAAAGCGTGGCCGCCTTGTTCCTTGCGGGCATCCTGCCCGGGGTGCTGATCGGCGTCGCCCTGATGATCACGGTCAAGCTGATGGCCGACCGCTATGGCCTGCCCGAGGCGCTGCCCCGTGCAAGCTGGGCCGAGGCAGGCCGCGCCGCCGGGGCCGCCTTCTGGCCGCTGATGACCCCGGTCCTTCTGATGGGCGGCATCCTGTCGGGTGTCTTCACGCCGACCGAGGCCGCCGCCGTCGCCGTGGGCTACAGCTTCCTCATCTCGATCTTCCTCCTACGGACCCTGACCTGGCGCGACATTCCGGGCGTGCTGACCCGGGCGGGGATCACCAGTTCGGTCGTCATGCTGCTGGTCGGCGCGGCGATGGCCTTCAAGACCGTGGCGGCCCTTGCGCATACGCCCGAGCTTCTGGCTTCGGCGCTGCTTGGCATCACCGAGAATCCGCTTCTCCTGCTGCTGCTGGTGAACCTGCTTCTGTTCATCGTCGGCATGTTCCTCGACGCCGGGCCCGCGATCATCATCCTGGGGCCGATCCTCGGGCCGATCTTCGTCTCGCTGGGCGTGGACCCGGTGCATTTCGCCGTCGTCATGGTGGTGAACCTGACCGTGGGCCTGCTGACCCCGCCCATGGGTCTCGTGCTCTTTGCCACGTCAGCCGTGTCCGGCCTGCGGGTGGAAACCATCGCCCGCGCCGTGCTGCCCTTTCTGGCGGTCGAATTCCTGGTGATCCTTCTCATCACCTACATCCCCGCCATCGCCCTCACCCTGCCTCGCCTCGCGGGGTTCCTGGACTGACCCTTTCGACACCGACAACAAACCGACAGGAGGACCCATGTTGACATCATCCCTGAAATCCCTTGCGCTGGCCGCAGTGCTGGCGGGCACCGCCGGGGCGGCCTTCGCGCAGGACATCATGCTGCGCGCCACCGCCAACCCGAACGAACAGGACGAGGATTACGACGGCCTCGTCGTGTTCAAGAACTATGTCGAGAACGCCTCGAACGGCGCCATCGGCGTGGAGATCTTCATGGGCACCCAGCTTTGCGCCAAGGGCGACGAATGCCTGGCGGGCGTGGCCGATGGCACCATCGACATCTACATCTCGACCTCCGGCGGAGCGGCCGGGTTGTTCCCCTATATCCAGGTGCTCGACCTGCCCTATCTGATGAGCGATGACCGCGTGGCCGAGGAAGTGCTGACCGGCACCGCCTTCACCGCCAGGCTGCGGGCCATGGCGCTGGCCGACAGCGGCGACAAGATCCGGCTGATGACCATCGGCAACACCGGCGGCTGGCGCAACTATGCCAACACCAAGAAGCGCATCGCCACGCCTGCCGACCTTGCCGGCCTGAAGATGCGCACCGTCCCGGCCGACCTGCCGCAGATGCTGGCCACCACGCTCGGCGCCTCTCCCACCCCGATCCCGTGGCCGGAGCTCT
>JBKBRG010000478.1:0-2410 GCA_046292325.1 Tabrizicola sp. | reverse complement strand
CTTCAGGGGTCCTATGACGACTACATCCAGACCGACGCGGCGATCAACCGGGGCAACTCGGGCGGGCCGCTGTTCAACATGGACGGGCAGGTGATCGGGGTGAACACCGCGATCCTGTCGCCGAACGGCGGGTCGATCGGCATCGGCTTCTCGATGTCGTCGAACGTGGTGGCCAAGGTCGTTGATCAGCTGAAGCAATTCGGCGAGACGCGGCGCGGCTGGCTTGGGGTCAAGATCCAGGACATCACGCCGGAAATCGCCGAGTCGATGGGTCTGGAGTCGGCCGCCGGGGCGCTGGTGGCGGATGTGCCGGACGGCCCGGCCAAGCAGGCCGGCATCCGCCCCGGCGACATCATCACCCGCTTTGCCGGGCAGGAAGTGGCCGATGCCGGCGATCTGACCCGCCGGGTGGCCGATGCGCCGATCGGCGAGGCGGTGCCGGTCATCGTCCTGCGCGGCGACAAGACCGAGACGTTGCAGGTCACGCTCGGCCGCCGCGAGGATGCCGAGGCGGCGACCGTGCCGGCCTCTGCCCCCGCCGATGCCGGACCGAAGGAGATGGAGACGCTCGGCCTGACGCTGGCTCCGCTGGATGACGACGCCAGGGCACGGCTGGGACTGGACGCTTCGGCCGAGGGTCTGCTGATCCTGAAGGTGGATCCGGCCTCCGAGGCCTATACCAAGGGCCTCGTCGAGGGGGACATCATCGCCGAGGTGGGGCAGCAGAAGGTCACGCGCCTGCAGGACCTGGAGGACCGGATCAAGGAGGCGAAGGACGGCGGACGGAAGTCCGTGCTGATGTTGGTCCGGCGTGGTGGCGATCCGCGCTTCGTGGCGCTGTCGATCGAGTAGGCTTCACCGCAGTTGCCTGACGGCTGGCGGGACATGTCCCGCCGGCCCTGCGCAGGTCGGCGGGGCGGGACCTTCGCGGTTCGCCCCCTCGACCCGGATGGGTTCGGCCCGAGCCCTTCCTGCAAGGCGGGCTACGGCTGGTCGCCCGCCCGCACCCCGTCTGGCCGGAAACCGGGATCCAGCAGCCGGTCGAGCAGCGGCGAGAGATCCTCGATCAGTTCGGCCACCACATGCACCACGCCGGCCTCGCGTTGCAGCCGGCCCGTGACCCGCAAGAGCCGCCCCGCGATGACTGCCCGGCGAAAGCGCTCGTAGACCTGCGCCCAGACGACCACGTTTGCCGTGCCCGTCTCGTCCTCCAGCGTGACGAAGATCACGCCCTTTGCCGTGCCCGGCCGTTGCCTGACCAGCACCAGGCCGGCCACCGTCACCCGCGCCCCGGTCGGAGGTTCGCCCAGCCGCACCGCCGGCAGCGCCTTCGGCGGCCGCGGCCATGAGGCGCCGCGCGGAGTGGGGGGCAGGACCGGAGTCATGCGAACAATACTAGAACATCCGCGCGGCAGGACAAGCCCGCCGCCCCTCTGGCAAATCGCCGCGGACTGGCCTATGTCACGTCAGACGATCCCCGGAGAGCACGAGTCATGGCGAAGATCACCTATGTCGAACACAATGGCCGCGAACATGTGGTCGAGGTCCCGAACGGCCTGACCGTGATGGAAGGCGCCCGCGACAACGGCATTCCGGGGATCGAGGCCGATTGCGGCGGCGCCTGCGCCTGTTCGACCTGCCATGTCTATGTCGATCCCGCCTGGGTGGACCGTCTGCCGCCCAAGGACCACATGGAATCCGACATGCTGGACTTCGCCTGGCGCCCCGATCCGGTCCGATCGCGCCTGACCTGCCAGATAAAGGTCACCGATGCGCTGGAAGGGCTGCGTGTGCAGATGCCCGAAAAGCAGATCTGACCCGCCGCGCTTCGGGAAGGACCTATTCCCCCTTGCCCAGCCGTTCGGCCTTGCGCCTGACCAGCGTCGTGCGCAGGTCGTGCATCGCCAGCAGCAGCGCGTCCGTCACCGCCTCCAGCTGCGCATCCGTGGCGCGCGATTGCGCCCATTGCGTCGTCAGGTTCAGGTGATCGACCGTGCGCAGGATGTCGTCCACCTCGCGCGTGGCCAGCAGAGCCTGACGCGCGGCCAGCCACTCCCCGATCGCGGCCCGGTCTGCCCTGGTCAGCTCCACCTCGCCATGCGGCTTGATGTTGCCCGTCTTCACGTTGACCGTGGCGATCTCTTCCATCTCGATCCGGCGCTGCCGGTTCTCGGTCCCGACGCGGAAGACGACCGCTCCGTTCTCGCGCACCCGGAAGTAGTAATCGGGAAGGTCAGCGGTCATGTCAGAAACTTGCCCTGCAAAATGAGCCCGGACAACCCCGGCGTGTATGCCCATTCCTTCCCGAGCCGCGCCGACTCGTCAAGCCCGGGTCAGACCAGGCTTGCGCAGAAACTCTGGATGCGGGCACAGGCCTCGCGCAGCACTTCGTCGCTGGTGGCATAGCTGA
>JBKBRG010000477.1:0-2414 GCA_046292325.1 Tabrizicola sp. | reverse complement strand
TGGATGCCGCCTGGGGGCGCTGGGTGCGACCCTGGACGCTGGCGGCCTGGGTCTTCCTGACGATCGGCATTGCGCTGGGATCCTGGTGGGCCTATTACGAGCTCGGCTGGGGCGGGTTCTGGTTCTGGGACCCGGTCGAGAACGCCAGCTTCATGCCCTGGCTGCTGGCCGCCGCGCTGCTGCATTCCTCGATCGTGGTGGAAAAGCGCGAAAGCCTGAAGGCCTGGACGATCCTTCTGGCGATCATGGCCTTCGGCTTCAGCCTGATCGGCACCTTCCTCGTGCGGTCTGGTGTCATCACCAGCGTGCATGCCTTCGCCAACGACCCCGAGCGCGGGGTCTTCATCCTGCTGATCCTGGGCGTTTTCACCGGCGGTGCGCTGATCCTCTTTGCGCTGCGGGCCGGGGTGATGGAAGCGCGCGGGGTCTTCAGCCTGGTCAGCCGGGAAATCGCGCTGGTGGCCAACAACATCCTGCTGACCGTCGCGGCATTTGTCGTCTTTGTGGGGACAATCTGGCCGCTGGTGGGGGCAATGGTGCTGGGGCGCGACTTGTCGGTGGGCGAGCCCTTCTTCAACGCCGCCTTCAGCCCCTTCATGGTGGCGCTGGCGCTGATCCTGCCGCCCGGGGCCATGCTGGCCTGGAAGCGCGGCTCCATCGCGCGCTCGCTGCGGTTGCTGGTCCCGGCCGCGGTGCTGGCGCTGGCGCTGGCGGCGCTGGCCTGGGCGATGCAGACGGGACGGACGGCGCTGGGGCCGGTGGGGCTGATGCTCGGGGCCTGGGTCGCCTTCGGGGCACTGACCGACCTCTGGGCACGGACGGGGCGCGACAACATCGGCGCGCGCTTCGCCCGTCTGGCACGCCTGCCGCGCGCCGACTGGGGCAAGGCCACGGCGCATTTCGGCCTTGGCGTCACGATCTTTGCCGTATCGGCCATGCTGGCCTGGAAGGTCGAGGACATCCGCGTGGTGCAGGAGGGCGAGAGCTTCCCGCTGGGCGCCTATACGGTGCGGCTGGACAAGGTGGAAGAGGTCGAGGGGCCGAACTATGCCTCGACCATAGGCACGATGACGGTGACGAAGGGGGGTGCGCGGGTGGCGGTTCTGAACCCGGAGAAGCGCTTCTATCCGGTGGCGCAGATGCCCACGACCGAGGCCGCGATCGACTATGGCTTTACCCGCGATCTCTATCTGGTGCTGGGCGACCGGCAGAAGGGCGGCGGCTGGGCAGTGCGCAGCTATATCGAGCCCTTCGCCAACTGGCTGTGGGGCGGGGCGATCCTGATGGCGCTTGGCGGCATCCTCAGCCTGTCCGACCGGCGCTATCGCGTGGCGGCGGGCGCCCGGCGGCAGGATCTGGCGGGAGTGCCGGCGGAATGACAACGCTCATGGCATGGTGGGGTCGAACCCCAGGCTGCTTGCTTGCCCTGTTCCTGATGCTCGGCCCCGCCTGGGCGGTGCAGCCCGACGAGATGCTGGCCGATCCCGCGCTCGAGGCCCGTGCGAGGGCGATCAGCCGCGAGATCCGCTGCCCGGTCTGTCAGGGCGAGACGATCGACGATTCCAACGCCCCGATCAGCCGGGATCTGCGGCTGATCATCCGCGAGCGACTGGTGGCCGGTGACACCGACGCGGAAGTGGTGGATTTCATCGTCGCCCGCTATGGCGAGGGGGTGCTGTTCAAGCCCCGGGCAGAGGGTGTGAACCTGGTCCTGTGGCTGGCCGGTCCGGCCCTGCTGATCGCCGGGATCGCCGTGGCGGTGGCGGCGGGGCGGCGGCGGGCGCGACCCGAGGCCGTGCTGAGTGCCGAGGAAGAGGCGCGGCTGCGCGAAATCCTGAAACAGTGACGCCGCGTCGGGCTTTGGCCCGGGGCGCGGGTCGGTCTATCCAGTCCGGGCGCGGGGGCGCGCATGCCCCCACCCCCATCCCCTCCCCACGGAGGGGGAGGGGAGGCGACCATGGCCGGGGGAGGAGCGGATGACAGAGCTTGTGCAGGTCGAATGGGCAGAGGGTATCTGCCGCATCACGCTGAACCGGCCCGAGGTGATGAACGCGCTGAACCGCGCCTTGCGGCGCGAACTGACCGCCGCGCTTCTGAAGGGGCACGAGGCGCGGGTGATCGTGCTGACCGGTGCGGGGCGGGGGTTCTGTTCCGGGCAGGACCTGAGCGATGCCTCGGGTCTGGACGCGGCCGGGTTCGAGGCGGTGCTGAACGGGGAATATGTGCCGATGATCCGGGCGATCACCGAGGCTCCGGTCCCGGTCATCGCGGCGGTGAACGGCGTCGCGGCCGGAGCGGGGGCGAACCTGGCGCTGGCCTGCGACCTGGTGATCGCGGCGGAAAGCGCGGTCTTCATCCAGGCCTTCACGCGGATCGGGCTGATCCCGGATGCGGGCGGCACCAGTTTCCTGCCG
>JBKBRG010000476.1:0-2417 GCA_046292325.1 Tabrizicola sp. | reverse complement strand
AGAAGCAGGTCCTCCGGGTTCATCTTCCCCGGATCGCCGCCCAGAAGCGGGTCGTTGGAACAATGGACCGGCGCCTTGCCTGGCACCGCGATATCCCAGGTGCGGTCATAGGCGCGGTAATGCG
The DNA here is from genome assembly GCA_046292325.1 of Tabrizicola sp. Classification (GTDB taxonomy): domain Bacteria; phylum Pseudomonadota; class Alphaproteobacteria; order Rhodobacterales; family Rhodobacteraceae; genus Tabrizicola. Next base: position 2,293 of record JBKBRG010000476.1, on the reverse strand, counting down.
CCGTCCCCTCCCCCCGGTTTCCGGTCCAGAGGATGCGCGTCGTGTAGTCGTGTTCGGCCATGCCAGCTGTCCCTGTCGCTTCACTCAGCCACGCCCGCGCGACCGCTTGCCGCCGCGCTGCCCGGCCCGGCCGGCAGTCGAGCGCCCGGCCATCTTCACCGCCTCTTCCACGGCTTCCTCGATCACGTCCTGCCGGGCGAAGGGATCGTCGGCGATCGCAAGTTCCACCGCCTCCAGCCGCCTGATCTCGTCGCGCAGGCGGGCGGCTTCCTCGAACTCCAGGTTCTCGGCCGCCTTGCGCATCTGGGCGCGCAGCGCGTCGAGGTGGGCCGCAAGGTTCTGCCCGACCATGGACTTGTCTACCCTGGTCGTGATCCGGCTCTGATCCGTGTCGCCCTGCCAGAGCCCGGCCAGCACGTCCTCGACATTCTTCTTCACCGTCTCGGGGGTGATGCCATGCGCCAGGTTGTAGGCCATCTGCTTTTCGCGGCGGCGGTTCGTCTCGGCCAGCGCACGTTCCATCGAGCCCGTGATCCGGTCGGCATACATGATGACCCGGCCTTCCGCATTGCGTGCGGCGCGGCCGATGGTCTGGATCAGGCTGGTCTCGGACCGCAGGAAGCCCTCCTTGTCGGCATCGAGGATCGCCACCAGCCCGCATTCCGGGATGTCCAGCCCCTCGCGCAGCAGGTTGATGCCCACCAGAGCGTCGAAGGCGCCCAGCCGCAGATCGCGCAGGATCTCGATGCGCTCGATCGTGTCGATGTCGGAATGCATGTAGCGCACCCGCACGCCCTGTTCGTGCAGGTAATCGGTCAGATCCTCGGCCATGCGCTTGGTCAGCACGGTAACAAGCGTGCGCAGGCCCCTGGCCGAGACCTTGCGGATCTCATCCAGCAGGTCATCGACCTGCATCTCGACGGGGCGGATCTCGACCACCGGGTCCAGCAGGCCGGTCGGGCGGATGACCTGTTCGGTGAAGACGCCGCCGGTCTGTTCCAGTTCCCAGGCCGCCGGGGTGGCCGAGACGAAGATCGACTGCGGGCGCATCGCGTCCCATTCCTCGAACTTCAGCGGCCGGTTGTCCATGCAGGAGGGCAGCCGGAAGCCGTGTTCGGCCAGCGTGAACTTGCGGCGGAAGTCGCCGCGATACATGCCACCGATCTGGGGCACCGAGACATGGCTTTCGTCGGCAAAGACGATGGCATTGTCGGGGATGAACTCGAACAGGGTGGGCGGTGGCTCGCCCGGGGCGCGGCCCGTCAGGTAACGCGAATAGTTCTCGATCCCGGCGCAGGACCCCGTGGCCTCCAGCATCTCCAGATCGAAATTGGTGCGCTGTTCCAGCCGCTGCGCCTCCAGCAGCTTTCCCTCGGACTGCAACTGCTTGAGCCGGTGGAACAGCTCTTCCCGGATGCCCTTGATCGCCTGCTGCAACGTCGGGCGCGGGGTGACGTAGTGGCTGTTGGCGTAGATGCGGATCTGCTTGAACGTGTCGGTCCTGGCCCCGGTCAGCGGATCGAACTCGGTGATCGCTTCCAGCTCCTCGCCGAAGAACGAGAAGCGCCAGGCGCGGTCTTCCAGGTGGGCGGGCCAGACCTCCAGACTGTCGCCCCGCACCCGGAAGGCGCCGCGCTGGAAGGCGCCGTCCAGCCGGCGATATTGCTGCGCCACCAGGTCGGCCATGACCTTGCGCTGGTCGTAGAGCTGGCCGACGATCAGATCCTGCGTCATGGCCGAATAGGTCTCGACCGAGCCGATGCCATAGATGCAGGACACCGAGGCGACGATGATCACGTCGTCACGTTCCAGAAGCGCCCGGGTCGCCGAATGGCGCATCCGGTCGATCTGTTCGTTGATCTGGCTTTCCTTCTCGATATAGGTGTCGGTCCGCGGCACATAGGCCTCGGGCTGGTAGTAGTCGTAGTAGGAAACGAAGTATTCCACCGCGTTGTCGGGGAAGAAGCCCTTGAATTCCCCGTAAAGCTGCGCGGCAAGGGTCTTGTTGGGCGCAAGGATGATCGCCGGGCGCTGGGTGGCCTCGATCACCTTGGCCATGGTGAAGGTCTTGCCGGTGCCGGTCGCGCCCAGCAGCACCTGGTTACGCTCGCCTGCCTGCACCCCCGCCGTCAGTTCGGCGATGGCGGTCGGCTGGTCGCCCGCCGGCTGGAAGGGCGTATGCATGACGAAGCGCCGCCCGCCCTCCAGCTTGGGCCTGGTCAGGACCTCCGGGCGTTCGGTCAGGGCGTTGGACGTGTTGTGCGGCATCGGTCGGGCCTTGGCGACTCGGGAC
>JBKBRG010000475.1:0-2419 GCA_046292325.1 Tabrizicola sp. | reverse complement strand
CCCGCCGCCTGACCCTCCACCGCCCATGCAGGCCGACAGCAACGCCGCCGCCCCGGTCAGCATCAGTCCCCGCCGGGACATCCCCCCTGTCATGAGTGCCTGTGCCATGCTGCCCGCCCGTTTCTGCGCTTATGGGTCCAGCATAGCCCGTCGCGCCCGGCCAGACCAGACCGGGCCATCGCGGCCGGCGGGATCGCCCGCCCGCCGCCCCGGTCCTGTCCGGGGCGGGCAACAGGGCCAAGAAACGGCATGTGCCCCGAAGCAAGGCAGTGCCGTCACGGGCTCATCCGCAAAAGCCTACCGCGGACAGCCCGGCCTAGTCGCCCTGTTTCCTCAGCTTCCAGGCGATCTGGCGCAGCATGCCGTGGAAGGTCTGCACCTCGGCCCGGGTCAGGCCCAGCCGGCCCCACATGTTCCGGAGGTTGGCCTTCATCCCCTCGACCTTGGTGGCGGGAAAGAAGAACCCCGCCGCCTCCAGCCGCTCCTCGAAATGGTCGGCCAGCCGGTCCACCTCCTCGCGGCTGGCAAAGTCGGTCCGGGCCAGTTCCATGACCGAGGCCGGCACGTCCGCCCCCTGCCGCCGCCATTCATAGCCGAGAAGCAGCACGCACTGGGCCAGGTTCAGCGAGGGAAACTCCGGGTTCACCGGCACGGTGACGATCGCGTTGGCCCGGATGATGTCCTCGTTCTCCAGCCCCGCCCGTTCCGGCCCGAAGAGGACGCCCACCCGCTTCCCCTCGGCCCCCATCGCGCGGGCCACCTGCATCGCGCGTTCGGGGGTGACGACCTCTTTCACCAGTTCCCGCCCCCGCGCGGTGGTGGCGAAGACGAAGTCGCAGTCCGCGATGGCCCCCGGCAGGTCGGCGAACAGTCCGGCATGATCCAGCACCCGCCCTGCTCCGCTGGCCATCGCCACCGCCCTCGGGTTCGGCCAGCCGTCGCGCGGCCCCACGACGCGCATCTGCGCAAGCCCGAAATTCAGCATCGCCCGCGCCGCAGCGCCGATGTTCTCGCCCATCTGGGGCCGGACGAGGATGAAGACGGGGGGGATCATGCAGGTCTCCTGACAGGCGTCCCGGCCAGATAGGGGACGGACCGGCTGCTGGCAAGCGGGCACGGCGACCGGCCAGGTAGCCAAGCCGCCGAATCGCTGATAGACGGGCCGGATGACGAATTCGGAGCCCGAGATGGCCGCAGAAGAGCGCCCGCAGATCACCCTCATCACCCCGCCGACCTTCGACCCCGACACCTTCGCCGACCGCATCGGCCGGGTTCTCGACGGGATCGAGATCGCCTGCCTGCGGCTGTCGCTGGGAACGCGGGACGAGGACATCCTGATGCGCGCCGCAGATGCCGCGCGCGAGGCCGGGCATGCCCGCGACGTGGCGGTGGTGATCGACAACCACCTGATCCTGGCCGAGCGGCTGGGGCTGGACGGGGTGCATCTGACGGACGGGGCGCGGACCGTGCGCAAGGCGCGCAAGGACCTTGGCGCCGACGCCATCGTCGGCGCCTTCTGCGGCATCTCGAAGCATGACGGGATGACGGCCGGCGAGGCCGGCGCCGACTATTGCAGCTTCGGCCCGATCGGCGAGACGCGGCTCGGCGACGGCAGCCGCGCGCCCTTCGAACTGTTCGAATGGTGGTCCGAGGTGATCGAGGTCCCGATCATCGCCGAAGGCGCGCTTACGGCCGAGCTGGTGGCGAAGTTCGGCCCCGTCACCGACTTCTTCGCCGTGGGCGAGGAAATCTGGGCGGCCGACGACCCGCTGGCCGCGCTGAAGGCGCTGCTGGCGCCGCTGGGCTGACCGCTCGCCGTCCGACATCGCCGCTGCGCGCTTCGGCCCGCCCCGCGACGAGACGCCGACGGCGCCCGAGCAGTCGCCGGTTCAATCCAGCTTGCGGATGTAGGTCCAGGTCGGCACGTTCACGCCCCGCGCGACCGAAAAGCTTTCGGCGTCGCCCAGATACTGGAAGCCCGCATTGGTCAGCACCCGGGCCGAACCGGGGTTGTCCTGGAAGGCCTCGGCGAACATCGTGCAGTTCTTCTGCGGATTGGCCGCGACCAGCGCATTCACCGCCTCGGAGGCGATGCCGTGGTTCCAGAAGGCGGGGGCAACCCAGAAGGCGACCTCGGACTGCCCCCGGTCCATCTTCTTCAGGCTGATGACCCCCAGCACCTCGGGCAGGCCCGAACGGGTGCCGTCCATGACCCAGATGTCCTCTTCGCCGCCAGAGGCCATGGCGCGGGCGCAGAATGCCTCTGCCGCACCGGGCGGCAGGGGATGGGGAATGCCCTGGGTCGCCTCGGCCACGCGCTTGTCCCCGGCATACAGCGCGAACAGGCCCGCGTCGGATTTCCGCACCGGGCGCAGCGTGAACCTTTCGGTCACGATTTCGACCGGACTGGCGATCTGCT
>JBKBRG010000474.1:0-2430 GCA_046292325.1 Tabrizicola sp. | reverse complement strand
TCTCTTCGTCCTCCTCCTCGACCGGGGCGCCCATCAGGCCGGCATGGCCCGAAACGACCGGGGTCTCCGGCACCGCCCGGATGGCGGTCTTGAACTTCTCGATCGAATAGTCGGGGCTGACCATCATCGGATCGGCCTCGATCCGCACGCTCATCCCGTAGCGCGCCTCGATCAGCGCCACATGCTCGCGCTTGTGGTTGAACAGGTAGTTCACGATCCCCACCGGCGCCCGCAGCAGCACCTCCTTCGACCGCTTGCGGGTGCCCTCCTCTTCCAGCGCCCGCAGCACCGTCAGCGCCATCGAGTCGTCCGACCGGATCAGCCCGGTGCCATGGCAATGCGGGCAGGGCTGGGTCGTCGATTCCAGCATCCCCGGCCGCAACCGCTGCCGGCTCATCTCCAGCAGGCCGAAGCCGGAGATCCGCCCGACCTGGATCCGGGCCCGGTCGGTCTTCAGCTTGTCCTTCAGGCGCTTCTCGACAGCGGCATTGTTCTTCCGCTCTTCCATGTCGATGAAGTCGATGACGATCAGCCCGGCCAGGTCGCGCAGGCGCAGCTGGCGCGCGATCTCCTCGGCGGCTTCGAGGTTCGTCTTGAGAGCCGTCTCCTCGATCGAGCCTTCCTTGGTCGCGCGGCCCGAGTTCACGTCGATCGCCACCAGCGCCTCGGTGACCCCGATCACGATGTAGCCGCCGGATTTCAGCTGCACCACCGGGTTGAACATGCCGGCCAGATAGCCCTCGACCTGATACTTGGCGAACAGGGGCGTCGGGTCCTGATAGCGCACGACCTGCTTGGCGTGGCTCGGCATGATCATCCGCATGAAGTCCTTGGCGGTGCGATAGCCGGCCTCGCCCTCGACCAGCACCTCTTCGATCTCGCGGCTGTAGAGGTCGCGGATCGACCGCTTGATCAGGTCGCCCTCCTCGTAGATCTTGGCGGGGGCGATCGACTTCAGCGTCAGCTCGCGGATCTGCTCCCACAGCCGCATCAGGTATTCGTAGTCGCGCTTGATCTCGGGCTTGGTGCGCTTGGCCCCGGCCGTGCGCACGATCAGGCCCGCGCCTTCCGGCACCTCCAGTTCGCTGGCGATCTCCTTCAGCTTCTTGCGGTCCACCGCATTGGTGATCTTGCGGGAAATCCCGCCGCCCCGCGCCGTGTTCGGCATCAGCACGCAATAGCGGCCCGCGAGGCTGAGATAGGTGGTCAGCGCCGCGCCCTTGTTGCCGCGTTCCTCCTTGACCACCTGGACCAGCATGATCTGCCGGACCTTGATGACTTCCTGGATCTTGTAGCGCCGGGCGCGCGGTCGGCGCGGCTGGGCGATTTCCTCGGCGATGTCCTCCTCGGCGATCGATTCGATCTCTTCGTCGGTGTCGCTGGCATGATCGACCGCGCGATAGGCTTCCGCGCCGTTCTCGGCCGAGTCGTTGTGGTGGTCGTGGTCATGGTCGTGGTCGTGATCCGATGGGGGCTCGGCGGCCTCGGCCATGGCTGCCTCGACCAGGGGGCCGTCATGTGTCTCGTCCTCGCCAAGATCGACGACATCCATGCCCGCCGGGCCTTCGGTCACGGCATCGGCCGGCTTCACCGCCTCGGCCCGGCCGGCGGGACGCGGTCCGCGACGGCGCGAACGGCGGTTTTCCTCTTCCTCCTCGGCGCGGGCCATCGCCCGCTCTTCCTCGATCAGGGCCTTACGGTCGGCGACCGGGATCTGGTAGTAGTCCGGGTGGATCTCGGCGAAGGCGAGGAAGCCGTGCCGGTTGCCGCCGTATTCCACGAAGGCCGCCTGAAGCGACGGCTCGACGCGCGTCACCTTGGCGAGGTAGATGTTTCCGGCAATCTGGCGTTTGTTTACGGTCTCGAAGTCGAATTCTTCGACCTTGTTTCCATCGACCACGACCACCCGGGTTTCCTCGGGATGGGTGGCATCGATAAGCATCTTCTTTGACATGTTGGTCCATTGCGCCCCGGGCGCAACAGGCCCCCTGGCGGACCAGCGGGATGATTGAAACGGGCGGGGCGGCTTGTCTGAGCGCGGGCGGCTGGCACTGGTGCCGGTGCTCGACCCTCTGGGCCGAAGCGATCGTCTGGCAAAATGCTCACACGCCTCATCGCGGTTACAATTGAAGGGCCTTTCGGACCCTCCACCTAAGTCAGCCAACAAATCCGGGGACTTGCGGGCAATGTGCACGGCCTTGCGGCCGATCCGGCTCCCCAGGGGCGACACGTTTCGACGCGCCCGGGCCCCAAGGGAGAGAATTCTTCGGGCAGTGGACTGCCTTCCGGCGACCCTAGCGGCAAACTCGGACCAAGGGCAATGACGAAATTCACTGCGCTGTCAACGCGGCGTCACGCAGCGGGGCCCGCGGTCGACGGTCCGGATGCCGGCAACAGCCGGACGCACCCGCCCGACCCCGTGCCCGCCGG
>JBKBRG010000473.1:0-2435 GCA_046292325.1 Tabrizicola sp. | reverse complement strand
CCTCCGGCGGGAGTATTTGGCAAAAGGGCAAATGCAGCGGTCGGCTGGTCGGGAGGCCGGATGGTCGGGGCGGCGGGATTCGAACTCGCGACCTACGGTACCCAAAACCGTCGCGCTACCAGACTGCGCTACGCCCCGACAGCGCCACCCTTAGCCGCATCGACCGGGAAAGAAAAGGCTCAGCCGTCGCAGGGCCAGGCGGCCGCAGCGGTCGGAACCGAGGGATGACGCAGGACCGCGCCGGGGGCGATGCCGAGCCTCGCGGCGAGGCCGGCATTGATTTCCAGCACGAACATCACGCCGGGGCCGCCGTCGACCGGGGTGAGATCGCCGGGTATGGCGTTGGCATGGACGCGGGTCACGGTTCCGGTCTGATCGGCGAAGATCATGTCCAGCGGAATCAGCGTGTTCTTCATCCAGAAGGATGGCCGCCCGGGGGTTTCGTAGACGAAAAGCATGCCCTGCGAGGGGGGCAGGCTCTCGCGGAACATCAGGCCCCGCGCGCGTTCGGACGGGTCGTCGGCAAGTTCGACGGCGAAACTTTCGCGGCCGTCCCGCCAGCGGATGTCCAGCCGGTCGGGTGCGCAGGCCGCCTCGGACCAGGCTGCGCCGGGCAGCGCCGCTAGGACCAGCGAAAGGGCGAGCCGCCGCTGCCTCATCGCCTGTCCCGACTCGCGGTTTCCCAGGAGACGACCTGCACCGCCATCCGGCCACGCCGTCCCTCGATCACCCGCAGGGCGACCGCTTCGCCTGCGCCGAGATCGGCGAAGCCGGAAACGCGCAGCACTTCGGCATGGATGAAGATGTCCTCGGGGCGGCCGAACACGTTGGCAAAGCCGAAACCCTTGCCCTTGTCGAACCATTTGACCCGTGCCGGTTCCAGCGGCAAGGCCAGGATATCGGCGCTGACCAACCGTGCGGCGTCCTCGCCGAAGGGCAGGACCACGCCTTCGGGCGGGTCGATCCGGGTGACCTCGATCGCCTGCACGCCGCGTTGCGTGCGCTGGATGCGCACTTCGATCCTGGCGCCATCGGCGACCGAGCTCTGACCGTAATTCCTCAATACGTTGGCGTGCAACAGGATGTCCGCATCCGTCTGGTCCGAGATGATGAACCCGAAACCCTTGGATGGATCAAACCACTTCACGCGACCATGCACGATCTGCACGGTCTCATCTTCTTCCGTCATCGACAGAGCCTTCTCCCCAGAATGAGCCCTAGGCCGCACAAATGGCGGAAATGCCCGACCGGGATCAAGGGCAATTCAACAGACGGGTAATAATTTCCGGACTGCGGTGAACAGGTCTACGGGTTCAGACGGGTGATTTCCCAGGCTGACCCCTGGTCGATCCTGCGCCAGCGGAAGCGGTCGTGCAACCGGAATGCGCCGTCGGCCCAGAACTCGATCTCGACCGGCGTGATGCGGAAACCGCCCCAGAAGGGGGGGCGGGGGGGATTGGGGCCCTTGGTGACGGCGACGCGCGCCGCCTCGGCCAGCAGCGCCTCGCGCGAGGCGAGGGGTTCGGATTGCCGGCTGGCCCAGGCCCCGAGGCGGGATTTCAGGCTGCGGCTGGCGAAATAGGCGTCCGCCTGCGGGCCATCCTCGCGGGTGACGGTGCCGCGGACGCGGATCTGGCGGCGCAGCGATTTCCAGTGCAGCACGAAGGCCGCCTTGCCCGAGGCCGCGATCTCCCGCCCCTTGGCCGAGCCGTAGTTCGTGTAGAACACGAAGGCGTCGTCCTCGATCTCCTTCAGAAGCACCATGCGGACGTTCGGCATGCCGTCGGCATCCACCGTGGCCAGCGCAATGGCGTTCGGGTCGTTCGGCTCCTGCGCCTCGGCCTCGGTGAGCCAGGCGCGCGTGATGGCGAAGGGGTCGTCGCCTTCGAAGATGCCGGACCGGTCCATGGATGCTCCTTTCCCCGGCGTGCGGACCTGCCTTGAAGGACGGACCCGCTTCGCCTACACGTCAATGTCACCGAAAAGTGGGCGAGGGGCCGGGAATGTCAACGGGACTGATGCAGGGCAAGCGCGGGCTCATCATGGGTCTGGCCAATGACAAGTCGATTGCCTGGGGCATCGCGCAGGCCGTGGCGGCGCAGGGGGCGACGCTGGCCTTCTCCTACCAGGGAGAGGCGCTGAAGAAGCGGGTGGAACCGCTGGCCGAGACGCTGGGCAGGCCGCTTCTTTTCGAATGCGACGTGGCCAGCGACGACAGCATCGACGCGCTCTTTGCCGCGCTGAAGGCGGAATGGGGGCAGCTCGACTTTCTGGTTCATGCCATCGGTTTCGCCGACAAGAACGAATTGCGCGGCCGCTATGTGGACACCAGCCGCGCGGGCTTTGCGCTGGCGATGGACATCTCGGTCTACAGCTTCACCGCCGTCTGCCGGCGCGCCTCGGCCATGATGGGGCAGGGCGGAAGCCTTCTGACG
>JBKBRG010000472.1:0-2437 GCA_046292325.1 Tabrizicola sp. | reverse complement strand
GAGCGAGAACTGGACCATGTCTCAGCCTTTCCAGTCGGGTCTTGCATAAAGGGGGCGGCTCGGCGGTTCGCCGGCCTTCTGCATCACGCAGCTTTCGTAGACGGCCGAGGGGTCGCGGCCCGTCAGGTAGTCCGAGCTGATTGTCAGTTCCACGCCCGCCGCCTTCCGTCCGCCCGAGGCGAGGCCGACCGAGACCTCGCCCCGCGGCTGCTGGGCCAGGCGGGCGCGCTCGAAGCATTGGCGCTCGGCCTCGGCCAGCGACATCGGGCCGCAGGCGGTCAGGGCAAGCAGGGCGACAACGGACAGGGAAAGGGGCGGCAGAGGTTTCATCATGTCACCGGACCGGAGGGATGCCATTGGCGGCAAAGCAGGCCTGCGCTGCGGGGCGCAGCGCGATGTCCCTGATCGTCGCCTTGGTCGCGGTTCCGGCCTCGACGCCGACGTCGCGCGCCAGAAGCCGAAGCTCGTCTTCGCTCGCCGCATCGAGAATGCATTTCGTGGCCTTCCGCGCCGGCTCGGCCGGCATGTCGAGGTTGACCACCGGGAACACCACCGTATGGGCCGTCCGCTTCAGCGTCTCCTGCACGAGTTCCGCCGGATCGCAGGCGGCGAGACCAAGGGTAGCGGCAAGCGAAACGGCCAGGACGCGCATCAGAACTTCCTTTCCGCCGGGGCGATCTTGGCCAGGTCGATGCCGCCCTCGGCTTCGGTCGTCAGAGGGTCGGTATGCACCGGGCGGTAGTCAAGCCTGACCCTGTTGCCGTCGACCCAGGCCAGCGAATGCTTGCGCCAGTTCGCGTCGTCGCGATGCGGATAGTCCTCGTGCGCATGGGCGCCGCGGCTTTCGGTGCGCGCGTGGGCGGCGTAGATCGTGGCCAGGGCATTCGGCATCAGGTTGGTCAGCTCCAGCGTCTCCATCAGGTCGCTGTTCCAGACCATGCTGCGGTCGGTGACCCTCAGATCGCCCATCCGGCCGGCGATCTCGGTCATCTTCCGTTCTCCGGCCGCCAGCGTCTCCTCGGCGCGGAACACCGCGGCATCGGACTGCATCGTGCGCTGCATCTCCAGCCGCAGCTCGGCCGTCGGGATCGCGCCCTTCGCATGGCGCAGGTCGTCGAACCGGCTCAGGGCCTTGTCCACCTCGGCCTTGTTGGTGGCGGGCACCGAGGCCGCCCGGTCCACGACCTGCCCCGCCCGGATCGCTGCCGCGCGGCCGAACACCACGAGGTCGATCAGGCTGTTCGACCCCAGCCGGTTCGCCCCGTGCACGCTGGCGCAGCCCGCCTCGCCCACCGCCATCAGGCCCGGGAACACCGCATCGGGGTTGTCCTTCGTCGGATTCAGCACCTCGCCCCAGTAGTTCGTCGGAATGCCGCCCATGTTGTAATGCACGGTCGGCAGGACCGGGATCGGCTCCTTGTGCAGGTCCACGCCCGCAAAGATCCGCGCGGATTCCGTGATCCCCGGCAGGCGCTGTTCCAGCGATTCGCGCGGCAGGTGGCTGAGGTTCAGGTGGATGTGGTCCCTGTTCGGCCCCACCCCCCGGCCTTCCCGGATCTCGATCGTCATGCAGCGGCTGACATAGTCGCGCGGAGCGAGGTCCTTGTAGTGCGGGGCATAGCGCTCCATGAAGCGCTCGCCATTGGCGTTGGTCAGATAGCCGCCCTCGCCCCGCGCGCCTTCGGTGATCAGACAGCCCGAGCCGTAGATGCCGGTCGGGTGGAACTGCACGAACTCCATGTCCTGCAAGGGCAGCCCGGCGCGCGCCACCATCCCGCCGCCGTCCCCGGTGCAGGTATGGGCCGAGGTCGCGCTGAAATAGGCGCGTCCGTAACCGCCCGTGGCCAGCACCACCATCTTCGCGTTGAAGACATGGATCGTGCCGTCATCCAGCTTCCAGGCGACGACGCCCGTGCAGGCGCCATCGGTGATGATCAGGTCGATCGCGAAATATTCGATGTAGAATTCCGCGTTGTTCTTCAGGCTCTGCCCGTAGAGCGTGTGCAGGATCGCATGCCCCGTCCGGTCGGCGGCCGCGCAGGTCCGCTGCACCGGCGGGCCGTTGCCGAACTCGGTCGTATGCCCGCCAAAGGGGCGCTGGTAGATCTTGCCATCTTCCGTGCGGCTGAAGGGCACCCCGTAATGGTCCAGCTCGTAGACCGCCTTCGGCGCCTCGCGCGCCAGGTATTCCATGGCGTCGGTGTCGCCCAGCCAGTCCGAGCCCTTCACCGTGTCATACATGTGCCACTGCCAGTGGTCCGGCCCCATGTTGCCAAGGCTGGCCGCGATGCCGCCCTGGGCGGCCACGGTATGGCTGCGGGTCGGAAACACCTTGGTCACACAGGCCGTGCGCAGCCCCTGTTCGGCCATCCCCAGCGTCGCGCGCAGACCGGCCCCGCCGGCCCCCACCACGACCACGTCATATTCATGCGTCTCG
>JBKBRG010000471.1:0-2437 GCA_046292325.1 Tabrizicola sp. | reverse complement strand
AGTCGTAATCCCTCAGGAAATGCGCGCGGCGTTCCAGCATGGTGGACCCCTCCAGCCGGGGGCCGCCGCCCGAGACCAGCCGCACCGGATTGCCGCAGGTGTGCCCGTCGAGACAGGAGAACGTATATACGGCCATGTCAGAACCTTTGCGGAGAGAAGGGGGTCAGGTTGATCGCGGGCGGGGCGCCGGTCAACAGGTCCGCCACCAGCCGAGCGGTCCCGGCGCTTTGGGTCAGGCCCAGGTGGCCGTGGCCGAATGCATATACAACGCGAGGAGAGATCCGGGACAGCCCGATGACAGGCAGGCTATCGGGCAGCGAGGGGCGGAAGCCCATCCACTGCCTGCCACCGTCGGTCTTCAAGTCCGGCAGAAACGCCTTTGCCTTTCGCAGCATCGCCTCGGACCGCCTGTAGTTCGGCGGCAGGGACAGACCGCCCAGCTCCACCGCGCCGCCGACACGAATGCCGCTGGACAGGCGCGAGACGACGAAGCCGTGGCCGCCGAAGGTGATCTGGCAGCGCAGGTCCAGCGCGTCGGGCGGCAGGGTGGTGTTGTAGCCGCGTTCGGTTTCCAGCGGGATGCGTTCGCCCAAGGTGGCCGCGATGCGGTGCGAGAAGGCCCCGGCGGCAAGGACGACCTTGTCGGCGGTCAGCGGCTCGCCCCTGGTCTGTATCGACACGCCCCCGTGCCGCGGCATCAGCCCCACGACCTCGGCCCGCAGGATCGCACCGCCTTGGGCGCGAAGGCGGTCTGCCAGCGCCAGGACATGGTCTCTGGGGTCGGCGATCGACCACCAGCCGGGGGTGAAGGTGCCCCTGATGAAGCGCGGCGACAGCCCCGGTTGCAGCGCGGCCATCTCCTCTGGCCCCATGTGGTGGAACGCGATCCCGTGGGCGGTGCGCGCCTCCCAGCCGGGCAGCGAGGCGCGGAACTCGGCCTCGCTTTCATAGACCTGCAGGTTGCCGTCCTTGCGCAGCATCGGCAGCGTGCCGGTAGACGCAAGGAAGGGCTCCAGCTCGGTCCGGGACAGGTCCATCAGCGCCGTCTGGGCAGAGGTCGAGGCCGCGACGGCGCGGGGCGAACAGGCCCGCCAGAAGCGGTAAAGCCAGGGCGCGATCCGCAGCGCATAGGCGGGCGGGATGGTCAGGGGGCCAAGGGGATCAAGCAGCCACCCCGGCGTCTTCCGCAGGATGCCGGGCGAGGCCAGCGGCAGGATGTCGGTGAAGGCAAAGGCCCCGGCATTGCCGGCCGAGGCCCCGGCGGCCGGGCCTTCGCGGTCGATGACGGTGACCGAAAGACCCCGGGCCTGCGCCATCAGGGCGGCAGACAGGCCGATGACCCCGGCCCCGATGACCGTGACCCTCATCTCAGGCGGCGTATTTCCGGGCCTCCGGCTGCCTGGACCAGTCGGCATACCAGGCGTCGAACAGCTTCAGTTGCGCCTCGATGAAGCCCTTCTGGCTGGCCGACAGCTCATCGCCCTCGTTGAAGTGGTGGGCATAGGCCGTCTCGCCGCGCAGGACCATCATGTGCTTGAAGAACAGGACCAGGTCCGGCCCCGCATCCACTTCGGCCAGGACCTGCATCGCCTGGTCCAGCTCCCAGGCCAGCCGCCGCGCCTCGGCATCGCCCGTCCGGGCGGCCTTGCAGAGCGACACCAGATGCAGCACCTCGCGCGGCAGCACGTTGCCGATCCCGGTGATCGCGCCGTCGGCGTTGCAGTTGACATAGCCGTGGTAGACGGCTGTATCGACACCGATCATCAGCTTGAGGTCCGGCGAGGCCCCGGTGATCGCATTGGCGGCATAGGACAGGTCGGCATAGCCACCGAATTCCTTGAAGCCGACCAGATTCGGATGTTCGGCCCGGATCTGGAAGAACAGGTCGGCCTTGGTCGAATAACCATAGTAGGGGCTGTTGTAGATCACGGCGGGAAGGGAAGGGGCGGCCGACAGCACCGCCTTGAAATGCGCGCGCTGGGCGGCAACCACGGTGCCGCGCGACAGCAGGCGCGGGATCACCATCAGACCATGCGCGCCAACCTTCTGCGCATGTGCCGCGATTGCCGCGGCCGTGTGCGTGTTCACGGCGCCGGTGCCGACGACGACCTTGACGCCCGCCCGCACCAGCCGCTCGACACCCTCCATCCGCTGTTCGGTGGTCAGCAGCGGCCAGTCCCCCATCGACCCGCAATAGACGACTGCCGACATGCCCAGACCCACAAGCTCTTTCGCCTTGGCGACCAGCGTGTCGAAGTCGGGGCTGCGGTCGGCCCTGCACGGGGTCATCAGGGCCGGGATGGTGCCCGAGAAGATGTCCGAGTTCATGCGCCACTCCTCCGTTTCACGGGTGATTCCCACCGATGCGCCGCTCAGCATAGGTTTTGTATTTTGTTTGTCGACAAGAATCTCACAACGGAACATCGCGCCGCAGATC
>JBKBRG010000470.1:0-2439 GCA_046292325.1 Tabrizicola sp. | reverse complement strand
GCGCGCGATCCCGATCATCATGCTGTCGGCCCGGGCCGAGGAAGTGGACCGGATCCGGGGGCTGGAGACTGGCGCGGACGATTATGTGGTGAAGCCCTATTCGGTGCTGGAGCTGATGGCGCGGGCGCGGGCGCAGTTGCGGCGGGTGCGGCCCTCGACAGCCGGGATGGTGCTGGAGCACGAGGATATCCGGCTGGACCCGGAGAGCCATCGGGTCTATCGCGGCGACAAGGTGCTGAAGCTGGGGCCGACCGAGTTCAAGCTTCTGGTCACGCTGATGGAGCGGCCGGGGCGCGTGTTTTCCCGCGAGCAGCTTCTGGATCTCGTGTGGGGGCGGGACATCTACGTCGATACCCGGACGGTGGATGTGCATGTCGGTCGGCTGCGCAAGAGCCTGATGAGCCATGGCGGCAGCGACCCGGTGCGCACCGTGCGCGGGGCGGGCTATTCGCTGGGCTGACCGGTCCGCGCTGGACGTTTCCCGATCCCGTTTCGAGATCGGACGCTTGCCTGTGGGTGTCAGGAATCCGTCACCCCCCTGACGCCGGATCCGCCGTTCCCGGACGCTGCGCTGGCGCGCAAGGCTGTCGTCCTGTCGTCGTGACCGTGCCCACCGCCTGTGCGGGCGAGGGGCGCTGCCCCTCGCGCTCCCCGGAGTATTTGGGAAAAGAGCAAGAGCCTGGGGTCAGTATGTGCGAAGGAGCTGGTCCAGCGTGGTCAGAACCTGATCGACATCCGACAGGCTGAAGGGCAGGGGGGGCCGGATCTTCAGGCTGTCGCCGTTCGGGCCGGTGGAACTGATGAGGATGTGGTGCTCGCGGAGTGCGTTGACGAGGCGCGCGGTGCGGGCCGGATCGGGGCGACCGTCGGTCTGGATGGTCTGGCCGATGAAGAGGCCGGCGGCGCGGGTTTCCCCGATCGCCTCGTGGCGGCCGGCGAGGCTGCGCAGGCCCTCTGCGAAGGCGGCGCCCACGGTGGCGGCGTTCTGTTGCAGGCCTTCGTCGCGGATCACGTCGAGGACGGCGAGGCCCACGGCGGCGGCGACGGCATTGCCGCCGAAGGTATTGAAATAACGCGCCTTCCGGCCGAACTCGGCAATGATGTCGGGCTTCAGGACCAGACCCGCGAGAGGGTAGCCGTTGCCCATGGGCTTGCCCATCGAGACCATGTCGGGAACAAGCCCGTGGCGCTGAAAGCCCCAGAAATGGCTGCCGGTGCGACCGAAGCCGGGCTGCACCTCGTCGGCGAGGAAGAGACCGCCGGCCTTGCGGATGGCGGCGGCGGCCGGGGCGAGAAAGCCCGCGGGGTCGGGAAGGACGCCGTCCGAGGAGAAGATCGTGTCGACGATGAGGAGGGCGGGTCTGATGCCCTGCGCCTGCATCCGGTCGCAGGCGGCGGTGACGGCGGCGGCGAGGCCCCGGGCAATGCCCTCGGGGTAGTTCGCGGCGCTTGGCGCGGGGACAGGAAAGACGGTGGGGCCGGGGGCGACGGCGGGGCCGATCGACATCGACATCTCGGCGGTGGCGAGGGTCACGCCGTGATAGGCGTTGTCGGTGACGATGACGCCTGTTCCCCCCGTGGCGGCGCGGGCGATGCGCAGCGCGAGGTCGTTCGCCTCGGACCCGGTGCAGGTGAACATGGCGTGCGAGAGAGCGGGCGGGAAGAGCGCGAGGAGCCGCTCGGCATAGGCGAGGATGCCGTCGTGCAGGTAGCGGGTGTGGGTGGCCAGCGTGGCGGCCTGACGGGAGAGGGCCTCGACGACGCGGGGGTGGCAATGACCGACCGAGGCCACGTTGTTGTAGCAGTCGAGATAGCGCGTGCCGTCGGGGGCATAGAGGGACACGCCTTCGCCGCGAACGAGGTGGACGGGGGTTTCGTAGAACAGCCGGTATGCCGGGCCGAGGGCCCTGGCGCGGCGCCGGGCAAGGGCTTCGTCCTGCGGTGAGAGGTTTCCGGCGCCGGGTGTGTAGGCGTTGAGCATGCTGGTCTGGCGGGTCATTGGGCGGGGCTTTCGCAGGCGGAGAGGATCTGGGTGGCAAGCGTTGCCGGATCGGTGAGCGCGTCGAGCCCCGCGCGGGAGGTCGGGGCGTTCCGCAGGATGTAGGCGGCGTTTTCCGGGTAGCGGGCGCTGCGCCAGGCGGTGATGGTCAGGGTGGTGATGAGACGCGCGATGATGAGGTCGGGGAGAAGGCGGATTTCCTGCTCTGTCAGGGGGTTGGCCCGGTGATAGGCCCTGGCGAGGGGGATGAGGAGCGCGGGGGGATCGGCGGGGTCGATCAGATAGGAGGCGGCGACGGCGAGGTCGCAGATGCGATGCGAGAGCGTCATGTCGCCGAAGTCGAGGATGCCGGTGAGCCGGTCGGGGGGGAGGGGGGGGGGACGCCGGGGGTGGGGGGGGTGGTTTAGGGGGGTAACAGGGCGCGGCCGGCCCGCCCGGGG
>JBKBRG010000469.1:0-2442 GCA_046292325.1 Tabrizicola sp. | reverse complement strand
CGCGCGCTGCCATTTCGGCACCTGACGCCGGGCGCGGAAGGCGCGCCAGAAGTCCTCGGGCACCCGGTCGCCGGCGATCAGCGCCTCGATCAGCATGGGGAAGGTGCCCGTCTTCAGCACCACGCGGATCGCCTCGTGCGTGCAGAAGGGCGCGCGCAGAAGCTGCACGTTCGGCCCTGCCATCCGCGCGGCATGGGCGCGGTCCTCGGGCACCATGGGGTCATGGACCAGCACCACGCGCCGGATGTAGGGCACCGCCGCCGCGGCATCCAGGAAGGGCATGCCCTCCCAGTTGGACTTGCGCACGGCATAGGGAAAGCGCTGCTCGAAGGGCGCGATCACCTTGTTCATCGTCGATTGCGCGCTGAAGGCCAGCACCCGCGCCTCGGGGATCAGCGGCGCGAAGTTCAGGGCCGCGAAGCCGCCCATCGAGGCCCCGGTCAGCACCACCCGGGAAAAGCGGCGGAAGAAGCCGCGCTCTTCCAGTCCGCGCAACAGGGCGGGGGCCGTGGGCTGGCGGAACCAGTCCTTGGCATGGCTCTGCACCCCCAGCACGGCATGGCCCAGGGGTTCCAGCCGCTTCCAGGCCCAGGGCGGGCGCGGCCAGCCCTCGTCGATCGTGGCGAGGTTGTCGAAGGTCACCACCAGCGCCCCGCCCGGCGGCCTTCCGGCGCCCTCGAACCACAGCTTCGCATGCGCGCCTTCCACCAGGAAGCGGTCGGCCGATGCCGCCGCGTCCAGCCCCATCGCGGGCGGCACGTCCGGCAGCGGCGCGGCTTCGGCGGCCGGTTCAGTAGCTCCAGCGGACATGGGCCTCCAGCGCGGCAAGGGCGGCGCGGTCCCCGGGGTCGGCGGACCCGGGAAGACAGCGGTCGGGCCAGAACAGCACCTCGTGGATGCGCGAGGTGCCCAGCGTCTTGGCCAGACCAGGACGGTTCGACCGGCAGGCGATGAAGAAATCCGCCGGATGGGCAAGACCCGGAAGCGTCACGGCGACCTCGGCGCGCTGGCCGTCCAGCCCCAGCCGCAGCACGCGCCCGTCCCAGGCCATCAGCGCCAGCCTCGCGCCCGGCCCTGGCCGCAGCGGCAGCGCCAGGCCCGCCGTGGCCTGACGGTCGGCAAGCTGCACCTGCCCGTCGCGCTCTGCCAGGAAGATCATGTTCTGCGTCTGCCCGGTAAAGACCGAGGCCAGCGTCCGTGCCTCGCCCTGCGAGCGGTAGATGACAGCGGCGGTGAAGGCTTCGACCTCGGGGGCGAAGCCGGGCAGGGTGAAACCGCAGTTCTCGCCCTCGCGGCACAGGATCGCGCCGGGCGGGCCGGGGTCGAAGCGGCTGTTGCCCGTATTCGGCCCGGCAGGAACGGCGACGGCCGCGCCCTGAGCCTCGCGCCAGCCGGTGATCGCGCCGTCGGTCCGCAGCAGATCGGCCTCGCGCGCGACAAAGCGCGCCCCGCCGCTGCGCAGCACCGCCTCGGCCAGCGCCTCGCCTTCCCCCCCGATCAGTGCCCCGGGCGGCAGTCTTGCAGCGATCTTCAGCATCCGACCTCCTGCCTGCATCCTGCCGGGCGGTCCTCTGCGCCGCAAGCCCGGCCCTGCCGGGCCAGCGCGACGGCGCGGGCCAGGATCAGCGCGCCATAGGCGGCATTGTGATGCTCGTAGTCGCCCCTGGCCAGATGGTCGGCCACCGCATAGGCGGGATCGGTGAACAACCCCCCGGCCACCGTCCCCTCGGGCTGCGCCAGCAGCAGGATGCCGTCCTCGGCGGCGATTTCCTCCAGCAGCGCCCAGAACCGGGGCAGATGCGCGGGGATCAGCGCCGCCATCTCCGGGCTGATCGCCATGGCATGCTGGGGCGGAATGGCGGTGTAGAAGGCCACGGGCGACAGAAGGATGCGCGCCTGACCGGCCGCCGCCAGCCCCGCCGCCAGCCGATAGCCAGACTGTCCGCGCAGCCCGTCGGCCAGCATGCGCCGGACCAGGCCGGAACTGACGAAAGGCCCCTCGGCCAGCGCGCCCAGCACCCGGACGAACAGGCCCCAGACATAGACCCGCGCGCCGGTGACATGGATCGCGTCGAAATCATGGGCCGGCAGGAAGCCGCGGCCCTTCTCGTTGAACTTGGCAAAGCGCCGGGCGGTGAAGTCGTCCAGCGGATGTATGGCGCCGTTGCGCACCTCGAGGAACCGGAAGCGGCTGCCGACGTGACCCCAGTATTCCAGATCGACGCCCGAGACATCGACCAGCCCCTGCACATGCGCCTGTTTCAGGCAGGCATAATGGCTGTCGCCGAAGATGCAGAGCCGGGGCAATGCGTCAGCCATGGCGCGCATCCGGGGCGAAGGCCGCGAGGATCTCTTCCTCGCAGCGCAGTTCCGCGGCCTCGGTCAGCTCGGGCTCCGGCGCCGCCTCTGCGGGCGCCGGTGGCGGCGGCGGGGCGGGCGGGG
>JBKBRG010000468.1:0-2465 GCA_046292325.1 Tabrizicola sp. | reverse complement strand
CCTCGATCCCGGCGTCGGGGTCATGGGCAAGCACATAGGCGGGAAAGGCGATGTGGGCGGACATGACCGCCAGCACGCCCGCGTCGATGGCGGCGCGGTAAAGCGCGCCGTGGGTGGCGTGCCAGTCCTCGACCGACAGCGGGTTGATCGTGGTGACAAGGTGCTGGTCGCGGTCGTCATGGCCTTCGCCCGGCCAGTGCTTGGCGGTGGCCGCGACGCCCCGGGCCTGAAGCCCGGCGATATGGGCAAGCGCATGGGCGCGGATGCGGGCGGGGTCGGACCCCAGGCCGCGGGTGGCCACGATGGGCGAACGGAACAGCGCGTTGATGTCGAGGACCGGGGTGAAGGACCAGTTGACCCCGGCCGCCCGCGCCTCTTCGGCCATGATCCGGGCGATGGTGCCAGAGGCCTGAACATCGTCCACCGCCGCCAGCGCCAAGGGGTTCGGCACCTCGGTCCCGAAGGGCAGGCTCATCCGGCTGCCTTCCAGATCGGCGCTGACCAGGTAGGGGATCGCCGCCGCGGCGCGCAAGGCATCCAGCGTGTCGAGTTCCGCCTGCGCATCGGGGCCGAAGAACCTGGTGATCCCGGCGGGGGCCAGGGCGGTGATGCGGTTCACCACCTCTGGCCCCGTGCCAACGCAGATGTGGACGAAGAGTTGCCGAACCTTCGCGGCCCGGTCCATGGCGCCGAGGGTGGACCGCACCCAGCCACGCCCTGCCTCGTCCAGGTTGAACGGCCGGGCGGACAGGATGCGGTCGATGGCGTCCATCAGACGTAGCGGTTCCAGAGGTTCTCCAGCCGCTCTTGCCGGCCCGACTTCGGTTCGGGCTCCAGCTTCTCGGCGGTGACGCGGGCGGCGGCCTCCTCGAGGCTGCCTTTCAGCATGGCCTGCGCGGCCGGCGTCTCCCAGCCGGCATAGCGGGCCTTGCGCGCGGCTTCCAGCTCTCCGCTTTCCAGCAGGGCCGCGGCCGCCTTCAGCGCGCGGGCGCAGGTGTCCATGCCGCCGACATGGGCCAGCACCAGATCCTCGGGGTCCAGCGACTGGCGGCGGATCTTGGCGTCGAAGTTGGTGCCGCCCGTGGTGTAGCCGCCGGCCTTCAGGATCTCGTAGAAGGCCAGGGCCATTTCCGCATGGTTGTTCGGGAACTGGTCGGTGTCCCAGCCGGACTGGTAATCGTTGCGGTTCATGTCGATCGAGCCGAATATGCCAAGCGAGGCAGCCAGCGCGATTTCATGCTCGAAGGAATGCCCCGCAAGGATGGCGTGGCCCTGTTCGATGTTGACCTTGACCTCCTTCTCCAGCCCGAAGTCCACAAGGAAGCCATAGACCGTGGCGACATCGTAATCATACTGGTGCTTCGAGGGTTCCTGCGGCTTGGGTTCGATCAGGATCGTGCCCTTGAAGCCGATCTTGTGCTTGTAATCCACGACCTGTTGCAGGAAGCGGCCGGCGTGCTGGCGTTCGGCCTTGAGGTCGGTGTTCAGCAACGTCTCATAGCCCTCGCGCCCGCCCCAGAGGACGTAGTTCTGCCCGCCCAGGCGATGCGTCACGTCCATGTTGGCCTTCACCGTGGCGGCGGCATAGGCATAGACATCCGGATCGGGGTTGGTGGCGGCGCCGGCCATCCAGCGGCGGTGGCTGAACAGGTTCGCCGTGCCCCAGAGCAGTTTCGCCTTGTGCGTCGTCTGCTTCTCGCCCAGGTAATCGGCGATCTCGTTCAGATTCTTCAGGCTTTCCGCGAAGGTCGCGCCTTCGGGGCGCACGTCGGCATCGTGGAAGCAGTAGAAGGGCTGGCCGAGGATGTCGAACATCTCGAAAGCCACGTCGGCCTTCAGCTTCGCCAGCGCCATCGTGTCGCCGAACCAGGGGCGCTGGAAGGTCTGCCCGCCGAAGGGGTCGCCGCCCGGCCAGGCGAAGCTGTGCCACCAGGCGACGGCAAAGCGCAGGTGGTCTTCCATCCGCTTGCCCATCACGACTTCGTCGGGGTTGTAGTGGCGGAAGGCGAATTCGTTGGAGGAGGCGGGGCCCTCGTATTTGATGGCGGGGATGCCCTTGAAGAAGTCGGTCATGTCAGATCCTTGATGGCAGATTGGGCGGCGCGGAACCGTGCATGGCCCGCGTCGAAAGCATCCTTGAGGGAGGGATCGGGGTCGATCACACGGGCGATCTGCGGCAGGGTGGCGATCTCGGCCCCGGCGCCGGTCGCCGCCATCAGGCCCAGCCGCGCGGCACCGAAGGCGCCGCCGAAATCGCCCGCCACGGGCAGCTGCACCGGGCAGTCGAGCGCGGTGGCGATCAGCTTCAGCCAGTAGTCCGACCGCGAGCCGCCGCCGACCGCCAGCAGGTGCTCCAGCCGCGTGCCGGTCGCGGCCAGCGCGTCGCGGCTGTCGCGGATGGCGAAGGTTACGCCTTCCAGCACCGCGCGGGTGGCGGCCTGGCGATCGGTGGCATGTTCAAGCCC
>JBKBRG010000467.1:2154-2476 GCA_046292325.1 Tabrizicola sp. | reverse complement strand
CACGTCGGCCTCGCCGGCCTCGAAGGCCGCCATGACCTCGCGCGCGATGGCCTGCGCATTGGCATAGCCCACGCGCTTGACCTCGCTCAGATCGACATGGCCGACGAAGGCATTGCCCCATTCGCGCTTCAGCTGCTCGCGGCCCTTCTTGCCGACGGTGAGGATCTTCACCGTCTTGCCCGCCGCCACCAGCTCCGCCGCCCGCGAACGGGCCAGCTTGACGATCGACGAGTTGAAGCCGCCGCAGAGGCCCCGTTCCGAGGTCATCACGACCAGAAGATGCACCTGATCGCGGCCGTTGCCAGCCAGCAGCTTCGGCGCG
>JBKBRG010000467.1:0-2144 GCA_046292325.1 Tabrizicola sp. | reverse complement strand
GCCGGGCGGCTTCGGCGGCTTCCTGGGCGCGGCGCAGTTTCGCCGCCGCGACCATCTGCATCGCCTTGGTGATCTTCCGCGTGTTCTTCACGCTTCCGATCCGGTTCTTCAGGTCCTTAAGGCTGGGCATCTTAAACCTTCCCGGCCGCTTCCACGGCCTCTTGCACAGCACGACGATAGGCCAGCGGAGACGAAATGAACCGAGCCGGTGAGGCAGAAAGACCTGAGCCGTTCACGGTTACACTGCCATATCCAAGAAGCCGGCCAAGGATACTCTGCTTGACGGCAACGGAATCCACCTTGGTCAGCAGTTGCTCGATGGTCGTCCGACTGAACAGTCCAAACTTCCCGACTACTCGCTTGCTCGTTACTGCTAGTTCGGTCGTCAGAAACGCGATCCCCTCGCTGACGGCGGCAACGAGAAAGAAAATGAACATAATGACGACGGCAGGTTGATCGAAGCTCCCCAAGGTTAACAATGCGGCCAAGACAAGAATTGGCCAGACGAACTGGAGCCAATGGACCTTGGCCCGGTATAGGACGACTTCGCCCTGGGTTAGAGTGCTATCCACATAGCTCATTGCTCAAGCACCAATGATCAGGCGAACGTCTTGGCGAAGGCGTCGAGTTCCGCGCGGATGGCCTTTTCCAGATCGCCCGCCACCTTGCGGTCGTTCCTGGTGATGTCGTCCAGCAGTGCCTTGCCCTTGGTGCGCAGGTGCTGCAGCAGACCCGCCTCGAACCGGCCCACGTCCTTGACCGCGATCTTGTCGAGATAGCCGTTGGTGCCGGCGTAGATCACGCAGACGATCTCGGCGTTGGTCATCGGCGAATACTGGTTCTGCTTCATCAGCTCGGTCAGACGCGCGCCGCGGTTCAGAAGCGCCTGGGTCGAGGCGTCGAGGTCGGAGCCGAATTGCGCGAAGGCCGCCATCTCGCGGTATTGCGCCAGTTCCAGCTTCACCTTGCCCGCGACCGACTTCATCGCCGAGGTCTGCGCCGAGGAGCCCACGCGGCTCACCGACAGACCGGTGTTCACGGCCGGGCGGATGCCCTGGTAGAACAGTTCGGTTTCCAGGAAGATCTGGCCGTCGGTGATCGAGATCACGTTGGTCGGGATATAGGCCGACACGTCGCCCGCCTGGGTTTCGATGATCGGCAGAGCCGTCAACGACCCGGCGCCGAAATCCTCGTTCAGCTTGGCCGAACGTTCCAGCAGGCGCGAGTGCAGGTAGAACACGTCGCCCGGATAGGCTTCGCGCCCCGGCGGCCGGCGGAGCAGCAGCGACATCTGGCGATAGGCCACGGCCTGCTTGGACAGGTCATCGTAGATGATCAGGGCATGGCGGCCGTTGTCGCGGAAATATTCCGCCATGGCGGTCGCCGAGTAGGGCGCCAGGAACTGCATCGGCGCGGGGTCCGAGGCGGTGGCGGCCACGACGATCGTGTAGGCCATGGCGCCGGTCTCTTCCAGCTTCTTCACCAGCTGGGCGACGGTGGACCGCTTCTGACCGACCGCGACATAGACGCAGTAGAGCTTCTTCGATTCGTCCGAACCGGCGGCCTCGTTGTAGGACTTCTGGTTCAGGATCGTGTCCAGCGCCACCGCGGTCTTGCCGGTCTGGCGGTCGCCGATGATCAGCTCGCGCTGGCCGCGGCCGATCGGGATCATGGCGTCCACGGCCTTCAGGCCGGTGGCCATGGGCTCGTGCACCGACTTGCGCGGGATGATGCCCGGGGCCTTCACATCGGCGACGCGGCGTTCCCGGGCCTTGATCGGGCCCTTGCCGTCGATCGGATTGCCCAGCGCATCGACGACACGGCCCAGCAGCTCGTCGCCCGCGGGCACGTCCACGATGGCCTTGGTGCGCTTGACGGTGTCGCCTTCCTTGATGTCCCGGTCGTCGCCGAAGATGACGATACCGACGTTGTCCACCTCGAGGTTCAGCGCCATCCCGCGGATGCCGCCGGGGAATTCGACCATCTCGCCGGCCTGCACGTTGTCGAGGCCATGCACACGGGCGATCCCGTCGCCGACCGACAGCACGCGGCCGACTTCGGCCACTTCCGCGTCCTTGCCGAAGTTCTTGATCTGCTCCTTCAGGATCGCAGAGATCTCAGCAGCCTGGATTCCCATCACCCAA
>JBKBRG010000466.1:0-2496 GCA_046292325.1 Tabrizicola sp. | reverse complement strand
TCTGACCGGCGATCCGGTCGCCTATCGCGACGGCATGATCGCGCTGATGGAGCGGATCACCCGCGGCCTGGCGAAGGCGGGCCTTGCCCGGCCGGTGTTCCTGACCGCCTTCGACTGCGGCACGCAGGACATCACCCGGGGGCCGGGGCTGGAGGGTCAGTGGGAGCTGTCGTGGAACCATGCCGATCACCGGCTGGTCATCGCCGCGCCCTCCTATGCCTTCGCGATGGACGACACCGGCCGGCTGACCGACGAAGGCCGCGCCGACAAGGCCCGCGTCATGGCCGAGGCGCTGCTGGCGGTCCATGCCGGGGGCAGGTGGCTCTGTCCGACGATCCAGCTGGCGGAATGGACCGGCAAGGCGATCCGCCTGATCTGCGAGGCGCAGGAGTCCTTGGTGATCGACCCGGACGATCCCTTCGCTGCCGGGCCGCTGGCGGGCTTTGCGCTGGAGGGCGTGACGAACGGCGCCGTCCTGACCGAGGTTGCCATCGACCCGGCCGATCCCAGGGCCGTGCTGCTGCGTTGCTCGACCCGGCCGACAGGTGAGGTGCACGTCACCTATGCCCATGCCGCCGAACCCTGGGAGGGACCGCGCCCCGCGAACCGGGGCGCGCTGCGTGGCGAGGGCGGCACGCCGAGCGCCCGGCGCTGGGCGTTGCCGGCGCGACTAAGGCTGACGGGCCTCTGAATGGCCTTCGACGCGGACAGCATCCGGGACGACAACATCTGTGTCATCTGGGTGGATGACATGATCGATGTCTTCACCTGGCGAACGAGCTTCGGGCTGACGATCCGGACGCCGAACCTGGACCGCCTGCTGAACCGGGGCGTGCGATTCGCGAACGCCTATGCGACCATCCCGCTCTGCGCGCCCTGCCGGGCGGAACTGGCCACCGGCCTGTCGCCCTTCCGCACGGGTCTGGTGGACCTCAACCGCTTCTGGCGGCAGGTGCTGCCGCCGGAAAAGGCCTGGGCCTACGATCTGCGCCGGGCGGGGTTCTACACCTTCACCACCGGCAAGGTGGATGCCACCTACAAGCCCATGCCCGAACGCTATCGCCGGGTGCTGTTCCACGAGGATCCGCCGGCGCATGACAGCGGCGGGCGGACGAAGGTGAAGCATTACCTCGACCGGGGGCCGGGGATCGCGGGGATCAACCATCCCGACGACGACGGATCGCAGGACCAGCTGTTCTACGACTACACCGTGGCGCAGAACGCGATCGACTTCCTGGGCCGGGCCGATCCGTCGCGGCGGCATCTGATCCAGCTGGGGTTCAAGCATCCGCATTACAATCTGGAATGCCCTGACCGGTTCTACCAGATGTATGATCCCGCCGATATCCGCTGGCCCGACATCGCCGCGCCCGAGGATTACTACGGTCCCCCGCCCGGCTTTGCCGTCTATGAGGCGGCCTATATCGCCAACGGCAACTGGACGCCGGAAAAGGGCGGCGACGACGGCTGGCGGCAGGTGGTGCGGGCCTATTTCGCCGCGATCAGCCATGTCGATCACGAGATCGGCCGGTTCCTGAACGCGCTGGAGGCCTCGCCTCTGGGCGCGCGGACCACGGTCGTCTTCCTGTCGGACAACGGCTTCAACCTGGGGACCCACGACAGTTTCCACAAGATGAGCCAGTGGGACAGCGCCGCCCATGTGCCGCTGGGCATCTGGTCTCCCCGGATGACGGAAGGCCGGGTCATCGACCTGCCCGTCAGCCTGCACAACTTTCCCAGGACGATCATGCAGCTGGCCGGCCTGCCGCCCCGCCCGGACTGGGTGTCGGGGCAAAGCCTTCTGCCGCTGATCGACCCGAGTTTCGGCACCTTCGACACCTCGAAATCGCCGATCACCTCGGTCTTCGGGACGCTGTCGGTGCGCCCCTCGGTCGAGGGCTACCGGCATCTGCGCTATTTCCGCTATCCGAACGGGGAAGAGCATGTCTATGACGTGGTCTCGGATCCCGGCGAGACGGTGAACCTGGCCGACAGCGCGCCGATGGATGTCCTGCGCGCGGAACTGGTGAAGGGCGCGCTGGAGCTGGGGCTGGACCTGCGCGGGTTCGAGAACCCGGCGGACGGCGTCAACGCGATGATGGCGGTGGACGGCTCGGTCGTGCTGGAGGGCCGGCGCGGCAACGACAACTACTGGGTCTACGGCGCCCAGGCCGAGAAGATCCGCGAGACGAAGGACGGCGGCAACGACACGCTGTGGTATCTGGGCGGCCCGGACGGCTATGTCCTGCACTGTCCGATGAATGTCGAGAACATCCGCATCGCCACGGTGCTGGCCCGGCACGAGGATGCCGAGGCGGCGAAGAAATCGCCGCGCGTCCTGCGGATCGTGGCGCATCCCGACAGCCCGATCACCTTCGAGACGACCGAGCGCGTGATGGTCGATGTCCGCGGCTCGCGCGGGAACGACGTGATGATCGGGCCCAAGTATGGCGGGGCGACCTTTCATGGCGGCGAGGGCGACGACCTGCTGCGGGC
>JBKBRG010000465.1:0-2504 GCA_046292325.1 Tabrizicola sp. | reverse complement strand
GTGTCGGGGCCTTCGCGAAGGATGACTTCCTCGATCGCGTCAGCGGCGCGTTCGCCGTAGTTCTCGACGTCCCACTGCTTGCGGTATTCCAGGCAGTGCGGCACGCGGACGAAGCCGTCCGGGAACGGCCCGTATTGCATTGCGCGCTGGTCCTGCCCCGAGGTGGCAAGCGCGGCGATGGTGGTGCCGTGATAGTCGCGGTCGCGGTAGAGGATCTTCCACTTCCTGCCGCCGTGGTGACGATGCGCGATCTGGCGCACCATCTTGTAGACCTTCTCGTTCGCCTCGGACCCGGAGTTGTTGTAATAGACCCGGGACATGCCCGGCATCTTCTCGATGAGCGCCTTCGAGAACAGGGCGCCCGGGACCGAGCCGGCGGAGCCCGCGAAATAGTTCAGCTTCAGAAGCTGGTCACGCACGGCATTGGCGATCCTTTCGCGGCCGTAGCCCACGTTGACGGTCCAGACCCCCCCGGACACCGCGTCGATGTGTTCCTTGCCCTTGGCATCCCAGACCCGCATCCCCTTGCCCTCGACGATGACGCGGGGATCGATGGTTTCATACTGCTTGTGCTGCGACAGATGGTGCCAGACATGGGCGCGGTCGGCCTCGACCACGGCGCCGATGTCGTTCATGCCTGCATAGTCTTCCACGGGGGATGTCCTTTCGAATGGATTCACGCCCCAGTATAGGCGGCGTCGGATCCCGGCTTTAGGACCAGAGACAGGGCGCCGATAGAGCCAGTCAGGCGCGGAAATGGTCGCGATACCAGTCTATGAAACGGGCAAGTCCGGTGGCAAGGTCGGTCTGCGGGCGAAAGCCGGTCAGGCGTTCCAGCAGCGAGCAGTCGGCCCAGGTCGCGGGCACGTCGCCGGGTTGCATCGGCATCAGGTTCAGCACCGCCTTGCGGCCGAGGAGCCGTTCGAGGGTGCGGATGAAGTCCATCAGGTGCACCTTGTCGCTGTTGCCGATGTTGACGACACGCCAGGGCGCGACGGGGCTGAGGCTGTCGCCCTCGACCGGCGCGCCGCGCGCGCCCGGTGCGGGCGGGGCCAGCGGCAGGAGGCGGGCGATGCCCTCGACCAGATCCTCGACCGCGGTGAAGTCGCGCCAGAGCTCGCCGCGGTTGTAGACCTCGATCGGGCGGCCCTGGAGGATCGCCTCGGTGAACTTGAAATAGGCCAGGTCCGGTCGGCCCCAGGCGCCATAGACGGTGAAGAAGCGGAACTGCGTCACCGGCAGACCCCAGAGATGGGCCGAGGCGTGCGACAGAACCTCGACCGCCTTCTTGGTGGCGGCATAGACGGTCAGCGGGTGGTCGGTGCGGTCGGTCTCGCGAAAGGGCATCTCGGGGTTGGCGCCGTAGACCGAGGAGGTGGAGGCGATCATCAGATGCCGCACGCCCAGCTGGCGTGCCACCTCCAGCACGTTGAAACTGCCGGTGAAATTCGTCTCGATGTAAGAGCGGGGGTGCGTCAGGCTGTAGCGCACCCCGGCCTGCGCGGCGAGATGGATGATGGCGTCCGGCGCGAAATCCGTGGCCACGCGCTCCAGCGTCGCCATGTCCTCCAGCATCGCCTCGGTGGCAGTGAACCCCGGCATCCCGCCCAGGATCGCATGGCGCTGCCGCTTCAACGCGACGTCGTAATAGGGCGTCATTCCGTCATAGCCATGCACGCGGTGCCCCGCGGCCAGCAGGTGGCGGGCGAGGTGGAAGCCGATGAATCCGGCCGTCCCGGTGATGAGGACCTTCTGCACCCGAGCCTTCCCTTCCTGTCTGCGGCGGACAATCCCCGCCCCCCTCGCACAAGTCAAGCCGCGCCGGCGCAATCGCTTGCCATTGCCCTTGCAGCCGCCGCCGGCTTCCGCTATCCCAAGCCCAGCTTCGCGGCGGGTTGGCGGAGAGGTTACGCAGCGGATTGCAAATCCGTGAAGACCGGTTCGATTCCGGTACCCGCCTCCATTCCCCTGTCGGCGTGAACCACTGCTTGCCCGGCGCAGCGGGAACTTCCGCGCAAGATGTTGACGCCGGCACAAAAAGAGGTGATGCCTGCGACGACGCACGCTATACTGAGTGGCGACTTGGGACTGACGTCGGGATAGCTGGCGGCGGCTGGGGATGGAAGCCGGGCAAGGCAACCCTGTTTGGATCCGCGCGACACGAGAGCAGGAGGCGCAGGTGGTTGGCAAATTCCTTCTCGGCATGATGTCCGGCGGCCTTCTGGTCGTAGGCGGCCTGGTGGTCGGATCGGTCATCGCCCCGCCGCAGCGACCCGCCGGGCCGTCGGCCGCGATGGACGCTCCGATCACCGCACCCGAGCCGGCCACCGCGGATGCCGGCGCGCCGTCCGACCCGGAGATGGCCGAGCCCGCCCGGCCGGACGCAGAGGCAGCGACCGGGGCCGAGGGCGCTCCGGCCGAGACGGGCGCGCCGACCGTCGCCGCGTCGGGGGCGGATGCCCCCGGCACCGTGGCCGAGGCCGCCGATGTGGCGGCGCCCGCCC
>JBKBRG010000464.1:0-2506 GCA_046292325.1 Tabrizicola sp. | reverse complement strand
ATCACGGCGCCGGTCGAATAGCCGAGCAGCTGGATGCGCGCCTGCGGGTGGCGGTTGGCGAGATCCGCCACCCAGCCGGCCGCGCGGTCGATGTGAAGCGCGGGGCGCAGCGGTTCGCCCTGCATCCCGGGCAGGCGGTATTCGACGACCAGGTGGTCGGGTCCGGCCCAGTCGCGCGCCGGGCCGAACACGCGCGAGGTGGTCAGGGCTCCGGGCAGAAGGACGGTAACGGTCTGCGGGCTGAGGCGGGTCTCGGCCTCGACGGGGTAGAGGGGCGCGCGATTGGTGGCGGGCGCGGTGCAGGCGGCAAGGCAAAGCGCGGCCAGCGCCGCCGCGGCTGTCGCCGGCCGGCGCCGGGGCACTCGGGTCAGAACGGCCATCGGCCCTGGGCGAAGGCCGAGATCGCAGCGGTGATCCGGGCAAAGCTTTCGGCGGCGCGGGGAACGGAGTGACGGGCGCGCAGGTAGCCGTGGACGAGGCCCGGTTCGGTGATCGCCCAAGCACGGCCCCCGGCGGCCGTGATCTTCGCCGCATAGGCGGGGGCGTCGTCGGCCAGGGGGTCGCATTCGGCGGCGATGGCGAGCGTGGGGGGCAGGCCGGTGAAGTCGGTGTCCTTCAGGGGGCTGACGGTGGGGTCTGCCTCCGGCGCGGGACCATCGTGGCGGATGTCCTTGTAGAACAGCACATCGTCCCTGGTCAGCAGCGGAGCCCTGGCATGGGCAAGGTAGCTGCCCGCGTCCAGGTCTCCGCCGAGACCGGGATAGATCAGGACCTGGCCCCTGATCTGCGGGTTCCCCCTCAGGGCATGGCAGGCGGCGGCGGCGAGGTTGGCCCCGGCGCTGTCTCCGGCCAGGATCAGGGGGCCTTGGGCGGCGAGGTGACGGGCCACCGCGCAGGCGTCGTCGAAGGCGGCGGGGTGCCTGTGTTCGGGGGAGAGGCGGTAGTCGGCCGCGACGACGGTCAGGCCGGTGGCGGCGCGGATATCGGCGCAGATGCCGTCATGGGAGTGGAGACCCCCGACCACGAAGCCCCCGCCGTGGAGGTAGAGGACGGTAGGCTTCGCGCCGGGGTAGCTGCGGCAGGGGACCCCGGCGATGGGCGCGTCGTGGGAGGTCACTCCGGAAGGGTAGGGGGCGTCGAAGGCCGCGCACATGCGGTCATAGATCGCCCGCTGCTCCGCGATGGAGAGCGTCGCGGTATTCTCGGGGTAAGAGGCGTTGGTTTTCCGGATGAAGGCCCAGGTGGGGGCGTCGATGAGGGTCTGGTAGTCGGGCATGGGGGCCTCCGGTTCGCGGGGGAGTGTAGGGGCGAGACCGGGGACATGGAAAGGGGGGCGGAGCCCCTTGCTCGGACGTGGGGTCGGGTCGGATGGATCGGCGCGGGCGCGCCGCGACTTCCGGTTTGGGCAGTTCCAGCGAACCGGCTTCGCAGACGTGCCAGGCCATGTCCGCCCCGATCTGCCACTTCCTCCCGCGGCATTGGGCGCCGAGGGACAAGCGCCGGAAAACACGATCACGCCACCTAGGCCATCGAGGCATTGCTGCCGTCGCCTGAACCCCCGCGACAGTTGGGCCTGAGCAATCGGACGTCCTGCACCAACCGGGTCGCCTTGGCGTCCTGACCTGACTCGGGCAAGGCCAAGCCAGGTGCAAGCGCCGCAACGGCGATGTTCGGACCCTACGGCACTACCGCGCGAAGCGTTTGTATTTCACCCGCTTCGGCTCCAGCGCATCCGGGCCAAGCCTCCGGACCTTGTCTTCCTCGTAGGCCTGGAAGTTGCCCTCGAACCATTCCACATGCGCGTCGCCCTCGAAGGCGAGGATGTGGGTGCAGAGACGGTCAAGGAAGAACCGGTCGTGGCTGATGATGATCGCGCAGCCGGCGAAGTCCTCGATGGCGGCCTCCAGGGCTTGCAGCGTTTCCACGTCCAGGTCGTTGGTCGGCTCGTCAAGCAGCAGCACGTTGCCGCCGGATTTCAACAGCTTGGCCATGTGGACGCGGTTGCGTTCCCCGCCCGACAGGAGGCCGACCTTCTTCTGCTGGTCCGTGCCCTTGAAGTTGAACGCGCCGGTATAGACGCGGGAGTTCACCGCATAGTCGCCCAGATGGATGACCTCGGCCCCGCCCGAGATCTCTTCCCAGACGTTCTTCTCCGGGTCGAGCGCATCGCGCGACTGGTCGACGTAGGCAAGTTTCACCGTCTCGCCCAGCTTGATCGTGCCGGCGTCGGGCTTTTCCTGGCCGGTGATCATGCGGAAGAGCGTCGATTTGCCCGCTCCGTTCGGCCCGATGACACCGACGATGGCGCCCGGCGGCACGGTGAAGCTGAGGTTCTCGATCAGAAGCTTGTCGCCCATGGCCTTGCGCAGGCCCTCGACCTCGATCACCTTGTTGCCGAGGCGTTCGCCGTTCGGGATGATGATCTGCGCGGTGGTGGCGCGTTCGGTGACGGTCTGGCTGGCCATCTCGTTGTAGCGGGCGATCCGGGCCTTGCCCTTGGCCTGCC
>JBKBRG010000463.1:0-2507 GCA_046292325.1 Tabrizicola sp. | reverse complement strand
CGCTGCCGCCGGGATGTTGGTCCCCGGCCCGAAGATCGCCTTGACCCCCGCCGCCTTCAGGAAATCGTAATCCTGCTGCGGGATGACGCCGCCGCAGATCACCAGGATGTCGCCCGCGCCGCGTTCCTTCAGCACCTCGATCAGCCTTGGTGCCAGGGTCTTGTGGCCCGCGGCCTGGGACGAGATGCCGATCACATGCACATCGTTGTCGATCGCATCCTGCGCCGCTTCCTCGGGCGTCTGGAACAGCGGGCCCACGTCCACGTCGAACCCGATGTCGGCAAAGGCCGTGGCGATGACCTTCGCGCCGCGATCGTGCCCGTCCTGTCCCATCTTGACCACCAGCATCCGCGGCCGCCGGCCCTCGGCCTCGGCGAAGGCCTCCACATCCTTCCGGATCGCCTCGAAACCCGCATCGCCCTCATAGGCCGCGCCGTAGACCCCGGCCAGCGTCTTGACCTCGGCGCGATGCCGCCCGAACACCTTTTCCATGGCCATCGAGATCTCTCCCACGCTCGCCCGCGCCCGGGCCGCTTCCACCGCCGCTTCCAGAAGATTGCCGCCCTCGCCCGCCCGCCGCGTCAGTTCGTCCAGCGCCGCCTGGCAACGCGCCTCGTCGCGGCGCGCACGCACCGCCTTCAGCCGCGCGATCTGAGCCTCGCGCACGGCCATGTTGTCGATGTCGAGGATCTCGATCGGATCCTCCTTGTCCTTGCGGTATTTGTTGACCCCGACGATGACCTCCTCGCCCCGGTCGATCATGGCCTGCCGCCGCGCCGCCGTCTCCTCGATCCGCAGCTTCGGCATGCCAGAGGCCACCGCCTTCGTCATGCCCCCCATCGCCTCGACCTCCTCGATCAGCTTCCAGGCCGCCTCGGCCAGCTGCGCGGTCAGGCTTTCCACATAGTAGGACCCGGCCAGCGGATCGACGACATGGGTGATCCCGGTCTCTTCCTGCAACACCAGCTGCGTGTTCCGCGCGATCCGGGCCGAGAACTCGGTCGGCAGGGCAATCGCCTCGTCCAGGGCGTTGGTGTGCAGGGACTGGGTGCCGCCCAGCACCGCCGCCATCGCCTCATAGGCGGTGCGGATGACGTTGTTGTAGGGGTCCTGCTCCTGCAGGCTCACCCCGCTCGTCTGGCAATGCGTCCGCAGCATGAGGGAGGACGCCTTCTTCGCCCCGAACCCGGTCATGATCCGGTGCCACAGCATCCGCGCCGCGCGCAGCTTCGCCACCTCCATGAAGAAGTTCATGCCGATGGCGAAGAAGAACGACAGGCGCCCGGCGAAATCGTCCACGTCCATCCCGCGCGCGATGGCCGCCTGCACATATTCCTTGCCGTCCGCCAGCGTGAAGGCCAGCTCCTGCACCAGGTTCGCGCCGGCCTCCTGCATGTGGTAGCCGGAGATCGAGATCGAGTTGAACTTCGGCATCTCGCGCGAGGTGTATTCGATGATGTCGGCGATGATCCGCATGCTGGGCTCGGGCGGATAGATGTAGGTGTTCCGCACCATGAATTCCTTCAGGATGTCGTTCTGGATCGTCCCCGACAGATCCTTGCGGCTGACCCCCTGCTCTTCCCCCGCCACGATGAAATTCGCCAGGATCGGGATCACCGCCCCGTTCATCGTCATGGAAACGCTGATCCTTTCCAGCGGGATCCCGTCGAAGAGGATCTTCATGTCCTCGACGCTGTCGATCGCGACCCCGGCCTTGCCCACATCGCCCACGACGCGAGGATGGTCGCTGTCATAGCCGCGGTGGGTGGCCAGGTCGAAGGCCACCGACACCCCCTGCTGCCCGCCGGCCAGGGCCTTGCGATAGAACGCATTCGACTCTTCGGCGGTGGAGAAGCCCGCATATTGCCGGATCGTCCAGGGCCGCCCGGCATACATCGTGGCGCGCACCCCGCGGGTGAAGGGCGCCAGGCCCGGCAATTCGCCCATCTGCGGCAGGCCCTCCAGGTCCGCCGCCGTATAAAGCGGCTTGACCGTGATCCCTTCCAGCGTCTGCCAGTTCAGCGTCTCCGGGCCCCTGCCCTTCAACTCCTTCGAGGCCAGCGCCTCCCATTCCTTCAGGTCTGCCATCTCTCTCTCCGTTCCGCGCCGATCCGGCGCTTGGGCTTTTGCCGAAAGCCGCCTATATCAAGGCCATGAAAGCCGTCGCCCGCCGCCCGTTCCTTGCCCTCCTGGCCCTGGCCATTCCGGCGCATTTCCTTTCCGCCCGGGCCGACGAGGCCCCGGCGGCCGCCGATCCGCCCGAGGCGGCGCCCCCGGCCTTCGGCCCCGTTCCCGCCTCCCAGGTGGTGGAGGCAGAGCTTCTCTTCCTGCGCCGCCCGGTCATCGTCTTTGCCGACAGCCCGAACGACCCCGCCTTCGTGCGGCAGATGGAACTTCTGACCCGCCATTATCCGCAGTTCGAAGCCCGCGACGTGATCCTCATCACCGATACCGACCCGGCGAACCCCTCGGCCTTGCGCAGGAAGCTGCGGCCGCGGGGCTTTTCG
>JBKBRG010000462.1:0-2512 GCA_046292325.1 Tabrizicola sp. | reverse complement strand
CGGTCCCGAGGACGTGGCTGCCCAGCTCTGATTGCCTTGCAAGCCGGAACGGAAGGCCCCCACCACGGGGGCCTTTTGCGTTTCCCGGAATGACCTGCGTGAAGGACCGTGCCGCCGGACTGTGCCACGCTGTCTGCGGTGGCCTTCAGGCGGGCCAGCCGAAGCCTGCCAGCCGACCGATCTCGGACCCGGTGGCCTGGCTGCGGACGATCCAGCAGCAGCCCATGCCCGCAGCCGCTGTCCGGGGCCGCGGTGAACGGAACTTGCGAATGTGCTTGCAATCCCCTGCCGAAAGGCGCATCCATGACGGGCAGGGTTTCTTCTTTCGTCTTCTGTCTGCTTCGGCCTTCAGCTTCGATCGCTACGACACTTGGGCCGGGCCACCGCAATCCGTGGGTGGCATACATGACAGGAGTTATCACGATGGCCAATGGCACCGTGAAATGGTTCAACGCCACCAAGGGTTTCGGCTTCATCGCCCCCGCAGGCGGATCGAAGGACGTTTTCGTCCACATCACCGCGCTTGAGCGCGCAGGCATCCGCTCGCTGCCCGACGGGCAGGCCGTGACCTACGACATCGAGCAGGACCGCAACGGCCGGGAATCGGCCGTGAACCTCGCTCTGGCGTAAGCCGTCCCGGTTTCGGGATCCGACCGGGGGTGGCGCAGGCCGCCCCCGTTTCCGTTTCAGACCAGCATTTCTGCCGCCGCCCTGCGCATGGCCTGCGTCAGCGGCGCCAGCGCCGGGGCGGCCAGGCGGGTGAACTGCCAGTAGAGCGCCACGTCCAGCGCCGTTCCCGGCACCAGTTCGATCAGCGCCCCCGCTGCCAGGTGCGATGCAACCATGGGTTCGGGGTTCATGCCCCACGCCAGCCCCAGCAGGCAGGCGGTGACGAAGGCCTGCGACGAGGCCATGCGGTGGGTCGGCAGAACCGGCCGATCAAGACCGCGCGCTGCGGCCCAGAGGTTCTGAAGGCGGTCGTTGTCGGAAAAGGTCAGGGCGGGCGCGCGGGCAAGGCTCTCGATGGTCACGCCCTCCGGGAACCAGCGGGCCATGTAGGCGGGCGACGCGGTGGCCCGATAGCGCAGCGCGCCGAGGCGGAGCGTGTCGCAGCCTTGCAAAGGGCCGGGATGGGCGGTGATCGCCGCCACGACCTCGCCGCGCCGCAGCCAGTCCTGGCTGACGTCCTGATCGTCGATCACCAGATCGAACAGAAAGCCCGGCGTGGCGGCCAGCGCGGGCAGGACCCAGGTCGCCAGGCTGTCGGCATTCACGGCGATCCGCAGGGTCGAGGGGCCGGAGGACAAGCCGGGCAGGTCCTCGGCAAGCGTCTGCTCCAGCAGCGCGATCTCGTCATGATGCCGGATCAGGCGCAGCCCGGCCTCGGTCGCCCGGCAGGGTTGGCCCCGGCGGATCAGAAGCGCGCCGGCCCTCTCTTCCAGCGCCTTGATCCTTTGGCTGACAGCCGAGGGGGTGACATGCAGCTCGGCCGCGGCCATCTCGAACGAGCCGCGTCGGTGAACGGCGGCGAGGGCGGCAAGCTGCGCGGGGTCCAGCATCAGTTCTGCTAATCCGTTGGCAGAAGGATTAACTTGATTGTGGCAGCCGTCCTTGCAAGGTCAAGCAGGATCGGGAGGATAGACATGGCCGACGGTGATCTGGTGACCTTGATGCGGACGATGCCGCCGGTGCCGTGCCCGCGCCCCCATGGCCATGCCGTGCCAGACGGGGCTGCGGCTATTGCCGCCCTTGCGACGGTGGCCGAGGCCGAGGGGCTGACCGGTGTGGCCGGGCTTGATGATCCGCGGCGCGTCGGGCAGCGGTCGGCGTCCTGGGCGCGGATCGGCTTGACGGTGCAGGCCGACCTTGCGGCCTTGGGTCCGGCGGCGGCCTTCGCCGGCGCGTCAGGTCGGGCGGGCACAAGCTGCGACGCCATCGCCGGGTCCCCTCGCGACCACCTCTTCCTGCGCCGGGACCGGCGCATCGACGCCATGACCGCGCCGGAGGCGCCCGGCCGTGCTTGAGGCGGCGCTGAACGGCTATCTGGTGGCGCTGAGCCTGATCCTGGCGATCGGGGCACAGAATGCCTTCGTCCTGCGGCAGGGGTTGCGGCGGGAGCATGTGGCGGCGGTGGTGGCGGTCTGCGCGCTGTCGGACGCGGTGCTGATCGCGGCGGGGGTGGCGGGATTCGGTGCGATTGCGGCCGCGCTGCCCTGGTTCGGCTCGGCGATGCGCTGGCTGGGGGTCGGCTTTCTGCTGATCTATGGCGCCCTGCGGTTCCGCGCCGCCGCGCGTGGGGGCGAGGCGCTGCGACCCTCGGCCTCGGACCCTGCGCCGCTGGGGCGGGTGCTGGCGACCTGCCTGGTGCTGACCTGGGCCAACCCGCATGTCTATCTGGACACGGTGGTGCTGATCGGGTCGATCTCGGCCCAGCATGCGCCGCATCAGCTGGCCTTCGGGGCCGCGGCGGCGCTGGCCAGCCTGAGCTTCTTCACTGCGCTGGGCTTCGGGG
>JBKBRG010000461.1:0-2519 GCA_046292325.1 Tabrizicola sp. | reverse complement strand
ACAGTCGCGGGTACGTTCGTCGGCACAGGGACCGGGCCGCACATGCCGAGAGTCAACGTGATTGGCGGGTCCGCAACCGGGATCGCGACAGAGCCCACGCGGCCGTGAAGCGCGCGATAAAGGCCGGTCGTGTCCTCCGACCGAAGGCCTGCTCCGACTGCGGCTGCGAAACCAGGCTCGAAGCGCATCACGAAGATTACGGCCGTCCGCTCGACGTGATCTGGCTTTGCTCGGTCTGTCACGGGCTTCGCCACCGCAACGGTAGCCGGGGGCGAAAGGCATGAACATGGTCGATCTCAACAAAGGCTCGGGCTTCCTCTACGGCGCCGGCGCGCCGCGCCCACCCATCGCGGAGGCGGTGTCCGCCGCCATCGACACGGCGCTTTCCGCGCGCCACCGCGCCGAGCGTCCGCGCACCTATGTCAGCTCCTCGGGTCTCGGCCGCGATTGCCTCCGCCAGATCCAGTACGACGTCCTCGCGGTGCCGAAGGACGAGGGCCAGGAGTTCGCGCCGCGCACACTGCGCATCTTCGAGGCCGGCCACCGGGCCGAGGACATCGTCGCCGGCTGGTTCCGGATCGCCGGCTTCGACCTGCGGACCGAACGCCCGGACGGTCGCCAGTTCGGGTTCGAAACCCTCGGCGGGCGCTTCAAGGGCCATATCGACGGCTGCTTCGTGTCGGGCCCCGTCGCGATGGACTATCC
This sequence comes from Tabrizicola sp., assembly GCA_046292325.1. Classification (GTDB taxonomy): domain Bacteria; phylum Pseudomonadota; class Alphaproteobacteria; order Rhodobacterales; family Rhodobacteraceae; genus Tabrizicola. The sequence continues at coordinate 1,814 of JBKBRG010000461.1, read as the reverse complement.
CGCGCTCTGGGAGAACAAGGCGCTCGGCGCGGCCAGCTGGAAGGACGTGGTCAAGCGCGGCGTCAGCCTGGCGCGGCCGGTCTATGCCGCACAGATCGCCCTCTACCAGGCCTACATGGAGCTGCCGGCCCCCGCGCTCTTCACCGCGCTCAATCGCGACACGATGGAGTTGCACGCCGAGCTCGTGCCCTTCGATGCGCATCTCGCGCAGGAAATGTCGGACCGCGCCGTCGCCGTGGTGCGGGCCTCCGAGGCCGGGGAATGGCTGCCGCGGGCCGCGGCTGAGTCCAACGCAGTCCTGTGCCGAGGCGGCATGGCGGCCGGCAAGTGGCACGCGCCCTGTGCCTGGGCGAAACGGTGCTGGGGAGAGCGGCGATGATCCCCGACGCCTATGAACTCAAGCGGATCGTGCGCGCCCATCGCGACCGGTTCTGGTGCTCCGACCTGCTCGGAGCGGCGGAGTTCGCGCCGATCTATTTCTTCGACGATCAGGCCGCCTTCGATGGCGATATCGTCGACCGCGCGATGACCCGGGTCTTTACCGGTCCGCTCCGGCTGCCGCATCCGTCCGTGATCTTCGAGGTTCGCGAGCAGCGCGCGTCTCCCTCTGGCCTGATCGTCTGCGCGCGCGCCGACGGCGACATCGTCGAGGCCACGTTCCTCATGCGCAAGCGGGCGCCGCGCGGCTGGACGGATTGCCTCGTGCGGATCTGGATGCATCCGGACGGCAAGGCGGAGATCGAGGGCAACCCGGCCGAGCGGAGCGACGAGACGGTCCGCGGTCACGGCGAAGTCGCCGCCGGCATCGTCTGGCGCGCGCTGACCATCCTCGGCGCGTCCCCGGACATCCGCGACCGCAAGGTGTCGCTCGCGAAACGGTCCCGCCTGTCCCGCGAGGGCGTGCGCGGATGGGTCTGGCGCCAGGTCGCCATCGATCCGGCGCGCCTGCGCGCGGCGACGCCGCCGCTGGGCGGCAGTCACGCCAGCCCGCGCTGGCACATCCGCCGCGGTCACTGGCGGCAGCTCGCCGACGGGCGCCGGGTCTTCGTCCGTCCGTGCGAGGTGGGCGATCCGACCCGCGGCGGGATCGTCAAGGATTACGCAGTGGAGATGCCCCAGCCATGACCGAGTTCACCCCATCCGCCACGCAGGCCGCCGCGATCCGCGAGATCAAGGAGTGGTTCGAGACCCGAACCGAGCAGCAGCAGGTATTCCGCCTGTTCGGCTATGCCGGGTCCGGCAAGACCACCGTGCTGAAGTTCGCGCTCGACGAACTCGGGCTCTCGCCCCACCGCAGCGCGAAGGACGGCCGCTGCGTGCCCGGCGTTGTCACCGCCACCTTCACCGGCAAGGCCGCGCTGGTGCTGACCCGCAAGGGCACGCCCGCGCGCACCATTCACAGCCTGATCTACTCTGTGATCGAGGCGACCGAGGAGGAGATCGAGGAGGCCGCCCGAAAGATCGCGATGGCCGAACGCGACGCGCTCCGTCTGACCGGGTTCGCGCGGACCACGGCCGATGCCGCGATCGAGGCGATGCGCCAGGGGCTCTCGGCGATGAAGCACCCGCGCTTCGCGCTGAACCCGCAGAGCGACGCGGCGGACGCCCGGCTGATCGTGCTCGACGAGGTGTCGATGGTCGGCGAGGAGATGGCACGCGATCTGATGAGCTTCGGCAAGCCGATCCTCGTGCTGGGCGATCCCGGCCAGCTGCCGCCGATCCGGGGCGAAGGCGCCTTCACCCGCGACGAGCCGGACGTGATGCTGACCGAGATTCACCGCCAGGCGGCCGAGAGCGCGATCATCCGTCTCGCC
>JBKBRG010000460.1:0-2519 GCA_046292325.1 Tabrizicola sp. | reverse complement strand
CTTCAACCGCCTCTGGGCGACCTGCCCGCATGCCACGTTGACCACCTTCGGGCCGGACGTGGGCCTGCCCACCGGGCAGATGGGCAATTCCGAGGTCGGCCACACCAACATCGGCGCGGGGCGCGTGGTGGCGATGGACCTGGGCGCGATCGACCTTGCGATCGAGGATGGGAGTTTTGCAAGCAATCCCGCGATCCTGGACTTCGCCGCGAAGGTGAAGGCAGCCGGCGGGACCGCGCATCTGTTGGGGGTCATCTCGGACGGGGGGGTGCATGGCCATGTGAACCATGTCCTTGCCGCCTGCCGCGCACTGGCCGCCCTGGGCGTTCCGGTTGCGCTGCATGCCATCACCGACGGGCGCGACGTGGCCCCCTCCTCGGCACATGACTACGTCGAGGCGCTGGTCAGGCATCTGCCCTATGGCGCCGGTATCGCCACGGTGACGGGGCGCTACTGGGCGATGGACCGCGACAACCGCTGGGATCGGGTCAGCCGCGCCTATGACGGCATGGTCCATGCCCGGGGGGAATCCGCGCCCGATGCGCTGACGGCGATCACGACCAGCTACGGCAAGGGCGAGACGGACGAGTTCCTCGCCCCGACCGTCATCGACGGCTACCATGGCGCACGGGACGGCGACGGCGTGTTCTGCCTGAACTTCCGCGCCGACCGCGCGCGCGAGATCCTTGCGGCCATCGGCGACCCGGCCTTCGCGGCGTTCGACACGGGCACCCGGCCGAAGTGGTCGGCGCTGCTCGGCATGGTGGAGTATTCCGACCTCCACAACGCCTACATGGCCACGGCCTTCCCCAAGCGGGTGCTGGTCAACACGCTGGGCGAGTGGGTCTCCTCCCACGGGCTGACCCAGTTCCGCCTGGCGGAGACCGAGAAATACCCGCATGTCACCTTCTTCCTGAACGGTGGCCGCGAACAGCCCTACCCGGGCGAGGACCGCGCCATGCCGCCCTCGCCCAAGGTCGCGACCTACGACCTGCAACCCGAGATGAGCGCCGATGCGGTCTCGGACCGTCTCGTCGAGGCGATCGAGAAGGGCTATGACCTGATCGTGGTCAACTACGCCAACCCCGACATGGTGGGCCACACCGGCAGCCTGCCCGCGGCGATCAAGGCCTGCGAGGCGGTGGACCGCGGTCTTGCCCGGGCGCTGGCGGCGCTGGAGGCGCGGGGCGGGGCGATGATCGTCACGGCCGATCACGGCAACTGCGAGGTGATGGTGGATCCGGTGACGGGCGGTCCGCATACCGCGCACACCACGAACCCGGTTCCGGTGATCCTGGTCGGCGGCCCGGAAGGCGCACGGCTTCGGGACGGGCGGCTGGCCGACCTGGCGCCGACGCTGCTGCAACTGATGGGCCTGCCGCAGCCGCCCGAAATGACCGGGCAGACCCTGATCGCATGATCCGCGCCGCGCTGATTGCCCTTTGCCTGACACTGCCCGCCCGGGCCGAAACCGTGGCGGAACAGGCGGCGAGGGCAGCCGCCGACCTGCAAGGCGCCGTCGCGGCGCTGGAACGCGCGACCAAGGCGCGCGACCGGGTCTCGGCGCTGAGCCAGACGATCCGGGCCTACGAGGCCGGGCTTGGCGCGCTGCGGGGCGCACTGCGCGAGGCGGCCTTGCGCGAATCCACTCTGACCCGCGCGTTCGAGGCCAAGCGCGACCGCATCGGGCAGCTTCTGGGGGTGCTGGCGACGATGGAAGCCAATCCCGGGCCCCTGCTTCTTCTGCATCCCGACGGGGCGCTGGGCACGGCGCGGTCCGGGATGATCCTTGCCGACGTGACCCCCGCGTTGCAGTCCGAAGCCCTGCGCCTGAAGGGCGAGCTTCAGGAACTGGCCGATCTGCGCGCCCTGCAACTGTCGGCAGGCGAGGTGCTGGAACGCGGCCTTGCCGCCGCGCAAACCGCGCGCACCGCCCTGTCGCAGGCGATCTCCGATCGCACCGACCTGCCGCGCCGCTTTACCGAGGACCCCGAGGTGCTGAAGGGCCTGCTGGAAAGTGCCGACACGCTGGATGCCTTCGCCGCCGGCCTGTCGCCCGACAGCGAAGCCGGCCAGTCCTTCGCCGCCGCGAAGGGAAGCCTGCAGCTGCCCGTCCTCGGCACGGTCTTGCGCCGCCCGGAAGAGGCCGACGCCGCCGGGGTCCGCCGCCCCGGCGTGACGCTGGCCACGCGGCCCCATGCCCTTGTCACCGCGCCATGGCCGGCCACGATCCGCTTTCGCGGCCCGTTGCTCGACTACGGAAATGTGATGATCCTCGAGCCCGGCGACGGCTATCTACTGGTGCTGGCGGGGATGGAAATCCTGTATGGCGAGGTGGGCGAGGTCGTGGCCGCCGAGGCCCCCCTCGGCCTGATGGGGGGACCGGCGACCGGGACGGCGGAATTCGTGACGCTTGGTCCAGATGGCTCTGGCGGGCGTGACACGGAAACGCTTTATATGGAACTCAGACAGGGCGCGGCGCCCGTGGACCCGATGCCGTGGTTCGCAGCCCTTGCCCG
>JBKBRG010000459.1:0-2527 GCA_046292325.1 Tabrizicola sp. | reverse complement strand
CTGGTCGCGCAGCTCCCAGTTGCGGTTGTCGATGGTGGCGACGGTGCCGGTGCGCATGATGCGCTTCAGCTCATACCCTTCCAGCTGGGTGATCTCGGCCACGGCCTTTTCCAGTGCGATCTGGATTTCCGCCAGGGCCGGGATCGGCACCCAGACCGGCAGGTCGTCGTCCAGGACGTGATCCTCGCGCAGGTAGGCATGCGCCAGGACGAAGTCGCCCAGGCTCTGGCTGTTGCGCAGCCCCGCGCAGTGACCGACCATCAGCCAGGCATGCGGGCGCAGGACGGCGATGTGGTCCGTCGCGGTCTTGGCGTTGGACGGGCCGACACCGATGTTGACCAGAGTGATCCCGTTCCCGTCCGCCCGCTTCAGGTGATTGGTCGGCATCTGGGGCATCTTCGCCGTGGGCTGGATCACCCCGTCCGGCGTCTCGATCACCTGGTTTCCGGTGGCGACGAAGGCGGTGTAGCCCGAAGCCGGGTCGCCCAGAACCGTGCGGGCATAGGCTTCGAACTCGTCCACATAGAACTGGTAGTTGGTGAACAGGACGTGGTTCTGGAAATGCGTCGGGTCGGTCGCCGTGTAATGCGACAGCCGCGCCAGGCTGTAGTCCACCCGCTGCGCGGTGAAGGGGGCCAGCGGGGCCGAGCCGTCGTCATAGCGGGTCATCACGCCGTTGACGATATCGTCGTTGGTGGTGACGAGGTCCGGCACGTCGAACACGTCGCGGAGCGAGAAATCCATCACCCCTTCCTGCGGGATGGCGACCGTGCTGCCCGAGACGGCGAAATGCACCGGCATCGGCGTGCTCGACGGGCCGATCTCTACCGCGACACCATGGTTGCGGGTCAAGAGTTCGATCTGCTGGATCAGGTAGTTGCGGAACAGGTCGGGCCGGGTGACCGTGGTGGCATAGGTTCCGGGCGCAGAGACATGGCCGAAGGCGAGGCGGGTATCAACCTTGTCGAAGCTGTTGATCGTGATGCGGATTTCCGGGTAGAAGGCACGGATGCGCCGGCCCGGGTGGCCTTTCGACACGGTTTGCAGGAACTGGTCGGACAGGAACCGGGTGGCCTGGTTGTAAAGCGCCTCGAGCCGGTCGACGGCGGCGGCGGCGCTGGTAAAGCTTTCCCGCGCCGGGGCGTCGGGGCTGAGGAGCGCGCTGATGTTTTCGTCTTGCATTCTGGGTCCCGCGGTTGATCCGGCATATAAGCCGAAAGCGAAGTCCCTTCGCAAGTGAAGCCATTGTGACGCCGGCTGGTCAGGCCGCGCGGAAAAGCGCGATCAGGGCGCGGTCGGCCGCATGGTCGGCGTCGATGCGCGCGGCGGCGGCGCCGTAGATCTCGACCTCGATCAGGTGCAGGTCCGCGATGCGGGCGGCGCCGGAAAGCTCTTCCAGCGCGCGGTCGAAGCCGCGATCCGACCAGACCCTGCGGTTTATCGACAGGGCGAACTGCGCCCCCGTCCGGGCGACGGCCAGAAGATTCGGCAGCGCCTCGGGTCCGACATGACCGGCGGTGAAGGTGCCGGAGCTGACGATCCCGGCATAGGATCGGGGCATGTCGAGGGGCCGGGTGATGTCGGCGCGGATCAGGTGGTCGTAGAGGCGCTTTCCGGCGGCGCGCTCCAGCATTTCGGCCGAGAAGTCCACCGCGTCGATCGGGGCACGGAACCCCATGCCGCGCAGGGCCTCGGCCAGAAGCCCGGTCCCCGCGCCCACGTCCAGCACCGGCCCGCCCGCCCCGGTGCCCATGTAGGCGGCGGCGACATGGGCGGGCAGAAGATACGCCATCTCGGCCGCGAAGCCGGAATCGTAATTGGCCGCCCAGTCGCGGTAATAGGCAAGGCACGCCTCCGGCCCGGTCAGCCCCAAAGCGCCCTTCAGACCTTGATCCATCGGCCTTCCCCACCTGTCTCTGCCAGATTGGATCGCCCCGGTCCCTGCCGCAAGCCCTTGCAGCCCCCCGCCCGCCCCGCGATAGTCGCGGCCATGTCCACGCTGCTCTCTCTTGGCCACGGCTATTCCGCCCGCGCCCTTGCCCGCCGCCTGATCCCGCAGGGCTGGCGCGTCATCGGCACCACCCGCAAACCGGCCAAGGCCGATCAGTTCCGCGCCGAAGGTGTCGAGCCCCTTCTGTGGCCCGGCGATCTCGGCCCTGCGCTGGAGAAGGCGACCCATATCCTCTGTTCCGCCGCCCCGGATGCGCAGGGCGACCCCTTCCTGCGCGCGGCCCCCGAGATCGCCGGGTCGAAGGCGATCTGGGTCGGCTACCTGTCCACCACCGGGGTCTATGGCGACCATCGGGGCGGCTGGGTGGACGAGACGACACCGCTTACCCCGCAGTCCGACCGGGGCCGGCAGCGCGTGGTGGCGGAAAGGCAATGGCTGGACACCGGCCTGCCGGTGCACATCTTCCGCCTCGCCGGCATCTACGGCCCCGGCCGCGGACCGTTCGAGAAGGTCCGCGACGGCACCGCGCGGCGGATCATCAAGCCGGGGCAGGTCTTCGGCCGCATCCATGTCGAT
>JBKBRG010000458.1:0-2535 GCA_046292325.1 Tabrizicola sp. | reverse complement strand
GGATCGAGGGCCGAGAAGGGTTCGTCCATCAGCAGGATCGGGGCCTCGGTGACGAAGGCGCGGGCCAGCCCGACGCGCTGCTGCATCCCGCCCGAAAGGTCACCCACCTTGCGCTCGGCCCATTGGGCAAGGTTCACCAGGTCCAGTTGCGCGTCCACCCTGGGGCGGCGCTGGGCGGGGGGGATGCCGGCAAGTTCCAGCCCGAGCCCCACGTTCTCGCGCACCGTGCGCCAGGGCAGGAGGCCGAACTGCTGGAACACCATGGCGACGCGGGTCGCGCGCAGCCGGCGCAGGGTGGCGGGGTCGGCCTTCGTCACCGAGACCATGCGGTCGCCGTCGAGGATCCGCACCTCGCCCCGCACCACCGGGTTCAGCGCGTTCACCCCGCGCAGAAGCGTGGACTTGCCCGAGCCGGACAGACCCATCAGCACCAGGATCTCGCCCTCGGCCACCGAGAGCGTGCAGTCGTGGACACCCAGCACCTGGCCGGTGGCCTGCTGCACCTCGGCGCGGGACTTGCCCTGGTCCATCAGGGGCAGGGCGGTCTCCGGCCTGTCGCCGAAGACGATGGAGACGCGGTCGAATTCGACGGCATTGGTCATTTGCGCGTCACCCTCAGCATGCGGTCCAGCATGATCGCCACCACGACGATCACCATGCCCGATTCGAAGCCGAGCGCCGAGTTGTTCTGGCCGAGCGCCCGCACCACCGGGATGCCCAGCCCGTTCGCCCCGACCATGGCGGCGATCACCACCATCGACAGCGACAGCATGATGGTCTGGGTGAGCCCGGCCATGATCTGCGGCATGGCATAGGGCAGTTCCACCTTCCAGAGCTTCTGCCGCGGCGTGGCGCCAAAGGCGGTCGCGGCCTCGATCAGCGCCTGGGGCGTGGCCGAGATGCCGAGATAGGTCAGCCGGATCGGGGCAGGGACCACGAAGATCACCGTGGCCAGGAGGCCCGGCACCATGCCGAGGCCGAAGAAGACCACGGCCGGGATCAGGTAGACGAAGGTCGGCAGGGTCTGCATCAGGTCGAGGATCGGCGACATGGCGGCGTAAAGCCTGGGCCGGTGCGCGGCGGCGATGCCGATCGGCACGCCCACCGCCATGCAGATCAGGCAGGAGTAGAACAGAAGCACCAGGCTTTCGGTCGTGGCCTTCCAGTAGCCCTGGTTCAGGATGAAGAGAAAGCCGAGAAGGACCAGAAGGCAGACCTTCCAAGACCGTTGCAGGACCCAGGTCAGCGCAACGAAAAGCGCCACCACGACCAGCGGATGCGGCCACTGGATCAGCGACAGGGTGGCATCGATGAGCCAGCCGAAGGCCTCGCTGATTCCGTCGAACAGGGGGCGGGCGTTGGCCTTGAGCCAGTCCACGACCTGCTTTGCCGCCCAGCCGACAGGTATCTTCTCGAAAAGCCACGGAAACGTGGCTTGCAGCCAGTCCAAATCCGTTCCCCCCCGATCAGCCGGGCCGAAAGGGGCGGCCGGGTTGCGCCCCGGCCTGCCCGTCCTGTCAGCGCCTTATTGCAGCGCGGCGGCCACCGCGGCCTTGGCGTCGCCGCCGTCCTTGGTGGTCACACCGTCGAGCCAGGGCTCCCATGCGGCGGGGTTGGCCGCAAGCCAGGCCTTCGCCGCCTCGCGCGGGTCGGCGCCGTCGTTCAGGATCGCCCCCATGATCTCGTTTTCCATCTGCAGCGAGAAGACGAGGTTCTGCAGGAACTTGCCGGTGTTCGGGCATTCCTGGACATAGCCCTTGCGGGTGTTGGTCGCCACGATGGCCCCGCCAAAGTTCGGCCCGAAGACCTCGTCGCCACCCGAAAGATAGGTCAGCTTGAAGTTCGAGTTCATCGGATGCGGTTCCCAGCCGAGGAAGACGATCGGCTGGCCCGCGCTGGTCTTGCGCTCCACCTCGGCCAGCATGCCCTGTTCGCTGCTTTCCACCAGCTCGAACTTGCCCAGGCCGAACTTGTCGCTGGCGATCATGTCGAGAATCAGCCGGTTGCCGTCATTGCCGGCCTCGATGCCGTAGATCTTGTTCTCCAGCGCCTCGGCATGGTCCTTGATGTTGCCGAAATCGCTGATCCCCAGCGCGGCGCCGGCCTCGTTGGTGGCGAGCGTGTATTTCGCGCCTTCGAGGTTGGTGCGGACCGTCTCGACCGTGCCGGCCTCGCGGTAAGAGGCGATGTCGCCCTCCATCGTCGGCATCCAGTTGCCGAGGAACACGTCCACGTCGCCCTCGGCCAGGCCGGCATAGGTCACGGGAACCGAAAGGATGTTGGTCTCGGTCTCGTAGCCCAGCGCCTCCAGCACCAGGGTCGCCGCGGCGGTGGTGGCGGTGATGTCGGTCCAGCCGACATCGGAGAAGACGATCTTGTCGCAGCCCTCGGCGAAGGCGGATCCGGCAAGCGCGAAGGTCACGGCACTGGTCAGGAGGATGGAACGTATGGGCATGGATACTCCCCGTGGTGTTTTTGTTGATTGACGAGTCAATAAACTTCGCCCTTATTCGGTTTGGCAAGCATTTTCTGGGG
>JBKBRG010000457.1:0-2537 GCA_046292325.1 Tabrizicola sp. | reverse complement strand
TGGTCGGCATCGTTGAAGCCCGAGGGCGCCAGACGGTCGGAATTGTCGATCACCAGCGCGACCTCGGCGAAATGCCGGGCGCTCCGGGTGGCGGCACCGTTGAAGATCACGTCCTCCATCCCGCCGCCACGCATGGCACTGGGGCGGTTCTCGCCCATCACCCAGCGCAGCGCCTCCAGCAGGTTCGACTTTCCGCAGCCGTTGGGGCCGACAATGCCGGTCAGTCCCTCGTGGATCACCAGATCCGTGGGGTCCACAAAGCTCTTGAAGCCGTTCAGGCGCAGTCGGGTCAGGCGCAAGGCATACTCACGAGTCGCGAATGCGAATGTTCCCGCCCAGGCGCGCGGGAGTCAACCCGACCCCCCGCATCTGGGCGGATACGGGCAGGTTATCCCCAAGATGTTGCGGATGGGCGGTTCAGATCGCATCCGCGCCGGACAAAAGCGCCTCGACCCGGAAGCCGGGCGGGATCTCGTCCCGGCCCTCCAGCACCAGCGCGGCCATGACTTCGGCGACCTTGGGCGCCACACCGAAGCCGATCTTGAAACCGCCGTTGGCCACGAACTGCCCCGGGCGCCCCGGCCAGGGGCCGAGAAGCGGCGCACGGCTGGCGGCACGGGGGCGGACCCCGGCCCAGCGTGCCACGACCTCGGCCCCGCGCAGCGCCGGAAGCGCGGCGAGGGCGCGCTCCAGAAGCCCGTCCAGCAGGGCATCGGGGCCCTCGGTGGCCCAGCTGGTCTCTGACGTGGATCCGATCGCCACCGTGCCATCGGCATGCGGCACGATGTGCAGGCCGGCGACGAAAAGCTGCGGCGCCTCGCGCGCCTCGTGCCGCAGGGCCAGCGCCTGCCCCTTGACCCCTGACCCGACCGGCAGGCCGAAGGCGCGCGACAGGTCCATCAGTCCGGCGACCCCGGTCGCATGCACCACGGCGCCCGCCTCGGCCGCCTCGGGCCCCGCGATCTCGGCCCCGCCCGCCCGCAGCGCCGCGACCAGCGCCGCCAGTGCCATCCGCGGCGAAAGCCGGGCCGAGAGCGTGTCACGCACCAGCCAGCCCGAGGGCGAGGCGGGCTCCCACGCCGCGCCGGTCACCGGGACCACCTGCCAGTCGGCCAGCCCCCGCCACAGCACCCGCGCCTCCTCGGCCCTTCGCCGCGCGGCCGCCAGCGCGCGGTCGTCGGCCAGGGGTTGCAGGCGCCCCAGCCGCGCATGACCGGACGAGAGGCCCGAGGCCGCCTCGACCGCCGCCCACCAGTCCGCAGCCATCAGAAGGCTGTCCAGCTGGAAATCCTTCTTGTCGTTCCAGCCCTCTGGCACATGCGGCGAAAGCGCGCCCACCAGCCCGCCCGAGGCGCCGGCGCCGGGATGCGCCGCCTCGATCACCCGCACCCGCGCGCCGCGCCGCAGGCAGGCCCAGGCGATGGACAGCCCGAAGATCCCCGCGCCCCGGATCGTCACGTCGATGGTTGCCATTCCCTCGCCCCGGCGCCATGAACCGGGAAAGGACTACTCCCGATGCCCCCCGCCGACCAGACCCCAGAGACGCCCCCGGAGCTTGACTGGCGCGACGATGTGATCCCGGTCTCGCGCCGGTTCGACGACCCCTATTTCTCGCTGGCCGGGGGCCTGGAGGAGACGCGGCATGTGTTCCTTGCCGGGAACGACCTGCCCGCGCGGCTTTGCGAGGGGTTCCAGGTGGCGGAACTGGGCTTCGGCACCGGGCTGAACCTCCTGGCGCTTCTGGCCGCCCACCGGGGGCCGGAGCGGGTGCGCTACACCAGTTTCGAGGCCTACCCGCTGCCTGCCGCCGAGATGGCCCGCGCCTTGCGCGCCTTCCCGGAGCTTGCGGAAATCTCGCAGCTTCTGCTGGATCAATGGGCCACCGGCGCGCGCGAGCTGCACTTTCCGAACCTCACCGCCCGGATCACCGTCGGCGACGCGCGCGAAACGCTGCCGGAGTGGCAGGGCCGCGCCGATGCCTGGTTCCTCGACGGCTTCTCGCCCGCGAAGAACCCCGAACTCTGGTCGGCAGGCCTGATGCGCGCGGTGGCGGCGCACACCGCGCCGGGGGGGACCTTCGCCACCTATACCGCCGCGGGCCATGTCCGGCGCGCCCTGACCGAGGCGGGGTTCGAGGTCAGCCGCCGCCCCGGCTTCGGGCGCAAGCGGCACATGACCGCGGGGCGGCTTGTCGGGTCATAGGCCGAGCGCGGCCAGCCGGTCGTCGAGCGGCGTCCAGTCCTCGACCCGCAGGCGCACGACCAGCGTCAGCACCCGCGACCGCCAGGCGGGAGACAGCCGCGCGGCGTCCTTTTCGGTCGTCACCAGCTGAGCCCCGGCGGCGGCGGCCTCGGCCTCCAGCCGCTTCAGCAGGGTTTCGGACAGGGTGGCGTGATCGCCCAGCGCCTCGCCGCGGAGGACCTCGGCCCCCTCGGCGCGCAGGGTGGCGAAAAAGCGGTCGGGATCGGCGATGCCGGCGAAGGCCAGCACGCGGGCGCCCTGCCAGTCCATCCCCATCGCCAGCGGTGCGAGCCACC
>JBKBRG010000456.1:0-2566 GCA_046292325.1 Tabrizicola sp. | reverse complement strand
ATGGCAAGGGCATCGCCGGGCACGGGCCCGGACATGGGGGGGGAAGGCACTTCCGGAAGTGCGACCACCGCTGGGGCCGGGGGGGCGGCGAGGGGTGTCTCGGTCACGCGGGTGATCTGCACATAGGCCGAGCTTGCGCTGCGACTGACGAGGATCGAGACGGCGTTCCTGCCCGACACCGCCGAAAGAAAGCGGAAATCGGCCAGGTCCACATGCATGTCCGGCTCGGGCAGAACCTCGGTGCCGAACCGGAAGTCGAAGCCGCCACAGCGCCGCGCCTCGCATTCGAAGATCACCTCGTAGCCCGCCGCGATCACCTGCTCGCGCAGGGGGGCCATCACCGCCAGGGTCGTCATTCCGGGCGCGGCAAGACGCAGGGCGCGCTGGTCCACCGCCCCCTCGACGACGCGCGACGGAACGGCCGACCCGTCGAAGCCGGCGATGGGCAGGGCATAGCTGCCGGGGCTTTCGCTGCGGACTTCCTGGTCCAGCACCTCGGCCGGAAGCTTCAGCGTCAGGGCGGCGGCGGGGGGCGCCAGCGCGAGGATCAGGAGGAAGAGGATCGCCTTCGGCACTGCCTGGTCGCTTTCCGCGATCATTTCATGCGGTAATGATACTGACCCACGATGCCCATGCCAAGGCGGGCATAGAGCGCGCGGGCCGCGGTGTTCTGCCGGGTGACCACCAGGGACAGCCGGATTGCGCCCTGATCCGCCGCCCAGTTCGCCGCCGCATGCAGCAGCGTCGCCCCGACACCCCGCCGGCGCAGGCCGGGGCGGACCTCCAGCGCATGCAGCATGGCCTCGGCACCGTGGCAGGCGACGAAGGCCACCCCGGCGGGGCGGTCCCCGCTGCGCGCCAGGAGCGCCGCCCTGGCCCCCGTGACCCGTTCCATCACCGCGATCCGGGCCGGGCCGATGCCGCCCTCGGCCCAGATCGCCCGTGCGATTGCCAGCGGTGGCCAATGCGGAAAGGCCGAAAGAGGCGGAAGATCGGCCTTCAGATCGGTGATCCGGGCGGCATAGGCGACCACCGGATCGACCAGGCGCCAGCCCCGCGCCTCCAGGCATGCGTCCAGCGCCGTGTCCTCGGCCCGGATCAGCATCAGGGGGGCGGCCATCGCGGCCTCGGCCGCCGCAAGCCCGGCCTCGGTGAAGGCACCGTCGCAGCTGGCGGCCGAGACCCGCTTGCCCCCGCCCGCGCCGTCGCGCAGCGTGAAGCCACCGACCTGCCAGCGCCGCAGCGGCGGCCAGGTCGCCTCCATCACCTCGGCCAGCTGGGCGGGCGTCATCCGAACATCTGCGTCAGGCGGACCATCGCGGCATCGACCCGCGCCGGATCGGTGCCGCGGATCACGAGGTTCGTGCCATGCGCGCCGTTCCGGATGAAGGGGTAGGAGCCCATGGACAGGTCGGGAAACTCGGCCGCGAGCGCGGCGAAGGGGCCGGCGATCTCGCCCTCGCCGCGATCGACGCGCAGGGATTGCGACAGAAGCGGCGGCCCGCCGGTGAGGCGTGGCAGGACCGAGGCGACCATGGCCTGGAAGATGTCCGGCACGCCCGCCATCACATGCACGTTGCCGATGGTGAAGCCCGGAGCGGTGGAAACCGGGTTGTCGATCAGCGTGGCCCCTTCCGGGATCCGCGCCATCCGCTGCCGCGCCTCGTTGAAGGGCAGGCCGGCGCGGTCGTAATGCGCCTGAAGCAGCGCCATGGCATCGGCGCGGTGGCCGATCTTCACCCCCATCGCCTCGGCCACGGCATCGGCGGTGATGTCGTCATGGGTCGGGCCGATGCCCCCGCTGGTGAACAGATGCGAGTAGCGGCCCGACAGGGCCCGGACGGCTGCCACGATGTCCTCGTGCACATCGGCGACGATGCGCACCTCGCGCAGCGCGATGCCGATCCGGGTCAGTTCCCCGGCCAGGTAGTGCATGTTGGAATCGCGGGTTCGGCCCGACAGGATCTCGTCGCCGATCACCAGCATCGCTGCGGTCGGATTGGTCATCGCGCTTCCTCGCTGTTGCCGCTGCCGCAGGTATAGCCGCGCCGGGCGGGCTTTCAAACCCCGGCCTCTGGCCAATTCCCCGCGGTCGCCTTATGTAGGGTGCAAGGAGAGCCGGATGGACGACGTGCGCGCCAGGATCACCAAGGACGGCATCCGCATCCACGAGGATGCGGATTTCGCCGGCATGCGCGCGGCGGGCCGGGTCGCGGCCGAGATCCTCGATGCGGTGGCCCCGCTGGTGGTGCCGGGCACGACGACCGGCGCGATCGACGATTTCATCACCGAAGAGATCAGGCGCCGCGGCGTCACTTCGGCCACCATCGGCTACAAGGGTTACAGGCACGCTTCCTGCATCAGCGTGAACCATGTCGTCTGCCACGGGATTCCCGGTGCGCCGATCCCGATGAGCAAGTCCGAGACGATCTCGCGCGATCTGGAAAAGCGGCGCAGGGATGACGCGCTGCGGGACGGCGACATCCTGAACATCGATGTCACCGTGATCGTGGACGGCTGGTATGGCGACACGAGCCGGATGTATGTGGCCGGCAAGCCCTCTCCC
>JBKBRG010000455.1:0-2567 GCA_046292325.1 Tabrizicola sp. | reverse complement strand
CCCGGCCCTTTCCCCCTGACAGGCCCCGCGCCTGCCGCTAGTGTGGTCCGCAGCACCGTCGAAGGACCACCGGGAAGATGCCGACAAGGACGCTCCAGACCCGCCTCCGCACGCTTTACGAAGGCGGCGGGGCCACCTCGGACCGCTTCCGCTATCTTCTCCTCGGCTTCGACCTGCTGACCGTCACCTGGCTGGTGGCATCGTCCTTCTTTGCCCGCAGCCCCTGGCATACGGTTATCGACTGCGCGCGGGGGGTGGTGTGCCTGGCCGACCTGCTGGCGCGGCGGGCGACCCCCACCCGCCCCCAGCGCGAGATCCTCAGCTTCTGGGGCGTGGCCGATGTGCTGGTGATCCTGTCGCTTCTGTTCCCGGTCTGGGGCGAGGGGCTGGCCTTCCTGCGCGTGCTGCGGCTGTATCGCGTGTTCCATTCGCCGCAGACGCTGGACCAGTTGCGCGACGACATCCCCGGCTTTCGCCGCAACGAGACCACGATCCGCGCCGCGCTGAACCTGCTGATCTTCATCTTCGCGATGACCGCACTGGTCTATCAGACCCAGCACAGCGTGAACGACAGGATCGACAACTATGTCGATGCGCTCTACTTCACCGTGACCACGCTTTCGACCACCGGGTTCGGCGACATCACCCTTGTCGGCAATGCGGGCAAACTTCTGTCCGTGGCGATCATGATCGTCGGCATCAGCCTGTTCCTGCGGCTGGTGCAGGTGGTGCTGCGCCCGCCGAAGGCGCATTTCCCCTGTCCGGTTTGCGGCTTGCGCCGTCACGACTACGACGCCGTGCACTGCAAGGCCTGCGGCACGGTGCTGAACATCCCCGACGACGGGATGGACTGACCTGACTCAGCTTGATGCGGAAATGTTTGTTCGCGCCGGGGCCTCGATCCTCCAGGTGCCCTTGAACGCGGGTTCCCCCACGAAAGCGTCGCCGGGCCGCAGCGTGACGGGCTGGGTGCCGTCCGGGTGATGGTGATCGCCCCTCGATCAGGTGGGCGAAGTCGTGGAGCCTGCGGCTCTACCGCGCCAGCGGGTTCGCCGAGATCGCCCGCCGGGCGGCGGTGACAGAGGACTGGCCGGTCGAAGCCGCCGAGTGTATCCCCTTCCCCCGCAGGATCTGACCCCGCCGCCGCGTCCGGCTGCGCGCGGGACAAGCCGCCCCCAGCCAGGTCTCTGGGATGACACGGGAATCCGGAAGTATCCACCGTGGACAGTCAGCCCATCCTCAGGGCCATGTCCAGCATCCGGTTGGAAAATCCCCATTCGTTGTCATACCAGCCGAAGACCCGCAGCATGCCGCCTGCGGTCACCTTCGTTTCCGGGCAGGCCATGACCACCGACTCCGGCCGCGCCCGCAGGTCGGTGGAAACCAGCGGCCGGTCCGTCGCCCCGATCACCCCGCCCGCCGCGCGGAAGGCCGCGTTCACCTCCTCGACCGAGGGGCGGGTCTCGGTCACCAGATGGAAGTCCACGCAGGAGACCGAGGCCACCGGCACCCGCACCGCCTGCGCGACGATCCGGCCGGAAAGCCCGGGCAACACCCGGTCCAGCAGCCGCGCGGCCGAGGTCGTGGTCGGCACCATCGACAGGGCCGCCGCCCGGCTGCGCGCATAATCGGCCGCCGGGGCATCGACCGTGGGCTGACTGCCGGTATAGCAGTGGACGGTGGTCATCGACCCGGTGACGATGCCCCAGCGTTCATGGATCAGCCGCGCCAGCGGCGCGAGGGCATTCGTGGTGCAGGAAGCGTTCGAGACGATCCGCTGCCCCGCCAGCACGCCTTCGTTGGCGCCCAGCACCACCGTCACATCCGCCGCCGCCGAAGGCCCCGAGATCAGAACCCGCCCCGCCCCGGCCCGCAGCCCCCGCTCGGCGACCGCGCGCGCCTCGGCCCGGCCGGTGCATTCCATCACCAGGTCCACCCCCGACAGATCCAGCACGGACAGATCCTCCGTCCGGCTGACAGGGATCGCCCGCCCGTCCACCACCAGCGCGCCGCCTTCCAGCGCGACGGACCCGCGCCAGGGGCCGAAGACCGAGTCATACTCGAACAGCCAGGCGCACATCTCGGGCGCGGCGATGTCGTTGATCCCGACGATCTCCAGCCCCGGCCAACGGTCCGGGGTCTGCAGGAAGGCCCGCAACACCGACCGCCCGATCCGTCCGAACCCGTTGATGAAGACTCGCATCCGCACCCCTCCGCCCAGCGTCCAGTGCAGTCTCAGCACGGGTCGGGCGCGGCTTCAACAGGGTTTTGATCAAAACTTGTGCCCGGCACAATCCGCGTCGGGCGCGCCTCAGTTGCCGCCGAGGATCTCCTCCAGCGCCCGGCGCGCCTCATCCTCCAGCGCCTTCGTCGCCCCCCGCTTCGCAGCGTCCTCGAGCGATTCATCCGGGGCGACCTCGACGCCGAGTTCCTCTCGCAGCCGCCGCTCCAGTTCCGCCCTGGCAGCGTCTTCCGCAGCCTTGGCCTCGGCCGCCAGACGCTCGGCCGCGGCCTTGGCTTCGGCCTCCATCTTCTCGCGTGCGATCGACTCCAGATCCAGCCGGAAG
>JBKBRG010000454.1:0-2569 GCA_046292325.1 Tabrizicola sp. | reverse complement strand
GCGCGGTGCTCTGGCGCCAGCGCGTCGATGCCCCGATCAGCGGGGCGCCGGCTTCGGACGGAAATGCGGTCTATGTCGCGGGCCGCGACGGCTCGGCCTGGGCAGTGGACGCCCGGGACGGCAAGGTGATCTGGCAGGTCGTCGGCACGCCGGGCCGTGCGGCCTACGTCGGCACCGCCGCGCCGACGATCGGCGACCGGGCGGTGATCTTCCCCTCGGCGGGCGGCGATCTGATGGCGGTCCTGAAGATCGGCGGCGGCACGAAGATCTGGCAGGCCTCGCTCGCCGGCAAGCGGCTGGGCCGCGCCTATGCGCTCACCCCCGATGTGACCGGCGATGCCGTGATCGCGGGCAAGGTGCTGTATGCCGGCTCCGGCTCGGGCCGCACGGTCGCCATGTCCGCCGCCTCGGGCGAGCGGATCTGGTCGGCGGGCGAGGGCGCGCTTGGCCCCGTCGCGGTCGCGGGCGGCTCGATCTTCCTCGTCAACGACGAGGCCCGGCTCGTGCGCCTCGACGCCGCCAACGGCGAGCCGATCTGGTCGGTCGAGATGCCCTATTTCACCCAGGACAAGATCAAGCGCCGCAAGGGCATCTTCGCCCATTACGGGCCGGTGATGGCCGGTGGGCGGATCATGGTCGTCTCCTCGGACGGCCTGCTGCGCGCCTTCGATCCGGCCAATGGCGCCTTGACCCATACCGCCGAGATCCCCGGCGGGGCGGCCGCGCAGCCGGCGGTGGCGGGTGGCACGCTCTATGTCGTCGGCGGCAACGGCCAACTTCACGCTTTCCGCTGACGGCAAAGCGGTGTATCGGGGCGGCTTCGCGCAGAACGGACGCAGGCCATGACCTTCACCCTCGCCATCGTGGGCCGCCCGAACGTGGGCAAATCGACGCTCTTCAACCGCCTTGTCGGGCGCAAGCTGGCGCTGGTCGATGACCAGCCCGGCGTGACCCGCGACCTGCGCGAGGGCGATGCAAAGCTCTTCGACCTGCGCTTCACCGTGATCGACACCGCGGGGCTGGAGGAAGTCACCGACGACTCGCTGCAGGGCCGGATGCGCCGCCTGACCGAACGCGCGGTGGACATGGCCGATGTCTGCCTGTTCCTGATCGACGGGCGGGTTGGCGTCACCCCCTCGGACGAGGTCTTTGCCGACATCCTGCGCAAGAAGGCGGCCCGCGTCCTGCTGGGCGTCAACAAGGCCGAGGGCAAGGCAGGCGACTCGGGCGCGCTCGAGGCCTATGCGCTGGGTCTCGGCGACCCGATCCGCCTTTCCGCCGAACATGGCGAGGGGATGGACGACCTCTATCGCGCGCTCAAGCCTTTCGAGGCGGAATTCGCCCCCCGCGAGGCCGAGATGCTGCCCGAGACCGATACCGACATCGCGGAAGAGGAGGCCGAGCTCGAGGCCGACGAGAACGCCCACAAGCCCACCGCGACGAAGCCCCTCCAGATCGCCGTCATCGGCCGCCCGAATGCCGGGAAATCCACGCTGATCAACAGGATCCTCGGCACCGACCGGATGCTGACCGGACCCGAGGCCGGCATCACCCGCGACGCGATCTCCGTCCGCGCCGACTGGATGGGCACGCCGATCCGCATCTGGGACACCGCCGGCATGCGCAAGAAGGCCAAGGTGGTGGAAAAGCTGGAAAAGCTCTCTGTCGCCGATGGTCTGCGCGCCGTGCGTTTCGCCGAGGTGGTGGTGGTCCTTCTGGACGTGGAAATCCCCTTCGAGGTGCAGGACCTGCGCATCGCCGACTTCGCGGAAACCGAGGGCCGGGCGGTGGTGGTCGCGGTCAACAAGTGGGACCTCGAGGACGACAAGCAGGAAAAGCTGGCCGAGCTGAAGGAGATGTTCGAACGCCTTCTGCCGCAGCTGCGCGGCGCGCCGCTGGTCACCGTTTCGGCCAAGACGGGCCGGGGGCTCGACCGGCTGCACGACGCGATCCTGAAGGCGCATGAGGTCTGGAACCGGCGCATCCCCACGGCCAGGCTGAACAGCTGGCTCGGCGCCATGACCGAGGCGCACCCGCCGCCCGCGCCCGGCGGCCACCGGATCAAGCTGCGCTACATGACCCAGGCCAAGACCCGGCCGCCGGGGTTCGTGATCAAGTGCTCGCGCCCCGATGAACTTCCCGACAGCTACAAGCGCTATCTGGTGAACGGCCTGCGCGACCATTTCGACATGCCGGGCACGCCGATCCGGCTGTTCCTGCGCAGCCAGGGCGACCAGAACCCCTGGAAGGAACGCAAATTCCACACGCCAAGCCGGCTGCGGAAGCACAAGGAAAGGAACACCGGCCAGTAACCGGGCGCGCAAAGTCTTCCAGCACTTCGGCAAATTCCCTGGAAGGACTTTGCCGCCTACCCCCGCCGCGCCAGCAGGCTGACCGCGGCCAGCGCCAGGGCGGCGATCCCGAAGGCCACCCAGGCAACCGGCGTGCCGCTGCCCAGGTTCGCCACGCCGATCCCGACCAGCGCCCAGGCCAGCGTCAGGCCATAGACCGGCATCCGGGGCTTGCGCCATTGCACCAGAAGGCCAAGGATCAGGACGGCGGCCATCAT
>JBKBRG010000453.1:0-2599 GCA_046292325.1 Tabrizicola sp. | reverse complement strand
CGGTCCTGGGGCCGACCCGCCGGGCTGTGGTCTGCCGCGAACTGACCAAACGCTACGAAGAGGTGCTGCGCGGGCCGCTGGCCGACCTGGCGGCCGATGTCGCCTCCCGGCAGATCCGTGGCGAGATCGTCGTGCTGGTCGACCGCGCCGCGCCGGCCGAAGCGACCGAGGAAACCGTCGCCGCGGCGCTGGACGATGCCCTGAAGACGATGTCCGTTAAGGATGCCGCAACTTTCGTGTCGCAAACTCTGGGAGTGGCGCGCAAGATCGCCTACCGGATCGCCCTCGACCGCAGCAAGGAATGACGGCATGCCCTTCGATTTCGTCGCCTCTCCCGTTGGCCGGTCCCGCTCGGCGCGCGGCAAGGCCAACTACCACGCAGGTCGTGCGGCCGAAGCCGCGGTTGCGCGCCTGTACGAGACCCGCGGCACGGCCATCTGCGCGCGGAACTGGCGCAGCAGCGGCGGCGAGATCGACCTGATCGGTCGCGACGGGGACGTGGTGGTCTTTGTCGAGGTCAAGCACAGTTCCAGCCACGACCTTGCCGCCTCGCATCTGTCCCGGGCACAGGTCGGGCGCATCCTTGCGGCGGTCGATGAATTTCTCGCGGGTGAACCCAAGGGACTTCTGACCGATGTCCGCATCGACCTTGCGCTGGTCGATGCCATGGGGCGGATCGAGGTCGTGGAGAACGCCTTCGCGGGCTGAATTGCATCTTCCGCCGGCATCGGTCATCACTCGGGGGCACAGGACGGAGTGAAGCGATGCCCCTCAAGGTAGCCTTGCAGATGGACCCGATCGGGTCGGTCAACATCAATGCCGATTCCACCTTCCGCATCGCGCTGGAGGCCCAGGCCCGGGGACATGCGCTGTTCTTCTACACGCCCGACCGCCTGGCCTATGTCGAGGGCCGGGTTCTGGCGCGCGGCTGGCCGATCGAAGTGCGGCGCGAGGCGGGCAACCATGTGACCTACGGCGAGGAGACCGAGGTCGACCTCGGCGGGTTCGACGTTGTCTGGCTGCGGCAGGATCCGCCCTTCGACATGGGCTACATCACCACCACCCACCTGCTGGAGATGATCCATCCGAAGACGCTGGTGGTGAACGACCCGTTCTGGGTGCGCAATTCGCCCGAAAAGCTTCTCGTCCTTCGCTTTCCCGACCTGACGCCACCGACCGCCATTGCCCGCGACCTCGGCACGATCCGCGCCTTCAAGGCCCGGCACGGCGACATCATCCTGAAGCCGCTTTACGGCAATGGCGGCGCCGGCGTCTTCCGGCTGGACCCGAACGACCGCAACCTGACCTCGCTGCACGAGCTGTTCATGGGCATCAACCGCGAACCCCTGATCGTGCAGAAGTTCCTGCCCGCCGTCGAAAAGGGCGACAAGCGGGTGATCCTGGTCGATGGCGAGCCGGTGGGCGCGATCAACCGGGTGCCGCAGGCGGGCGAGACCCGGTCGAACATGCATGCCGGCGGGCGGCCCGAAAAGGCGGGCCTGACCGAGCGCGACCTGGAGATCTGCCGGACCATCGGCCCCGTGTTGCGCGAGAAAGGCCAGGTCTTTGTCGGCATCGACGTGATCGGCGACTGGTTGACCGAGATCAACGTGACCTCGCCCACCGGCATCCAGGAACTGGAACGGTTCGACGGCACCAACGCAGCCCGCCGCATCTGGGAAGTGATCGAGGCGAAGCGCGCCTAGGCAAGCCCGCTGTCGGGATAGGCGCTGACCACGGTCCAGACGATCTCCTTCATCCAGGCCTGCTGCGCGGCAGAGGGCCAGCCCGGCTCTCCCCGCAGGCCCGGGATCTCGCGCGGGTCGCGGCCGTAGATCACCGCGTAATGCGCCAGCGCGATCAGGAACGCGCCTTTCGCGTTGACGTGGATGTCGTCCTCGAACAGATCCTGCATCCGCGACAGGCCCGGCGCGGTGCCGGCCCGGATCGCATCATGCACCGCGGCCATGATCTTCGGCCCGGGGATCACCCGCATCCGCGGGCTGCCCTTCGGACGGTTGGCATTCACGAAATCCGCGATGGACTGCCAGGCGGACATCTCCACGTCCAGCCGCTCGCGGAAAGGGATCTTCTGGTCTTCGGTGGTGTCCCATTCGCTGGGCTTGCCGCTTTCGAGGCTGATCCACGAGGCATAGTAGACCGTTTCGGCACCCTTGCCGCCACGACCGTTCTTCCAGGCGTGTTCGAACCATTTCAGCGCGATCCTGTCGGCGTTGTGCCATTCCAGGGTCGCGCGCACCGCGACGCGCTCGGTCAGGACCAGAAGGTCGTATTTCGCGATGTCCCGTCGCGCGCGCACCGGCAGGTTCATGTCGTTCTCCCAACGGTGCTCCGCCGGGCTGCCGGGGATCGTGGACAGGTCGATCTTCATGCCGCGCGACTGCTGCCCGCCCGCCGCCCTGACCAGGATCTCCAGCGGATGCGGGATCGGGTCGGTCAGGCTGTGGCCCGACATCACGATGCGCAAGTTGAACGGCCGCTCTGCCGGATCGGCGGCAACCGCGCTGCCTGCAACCGCGGGGAGCGCCGCAAGCCCGGCCAGCACGCTGCGGCGGTTCGGAAATCCTGCCATGACAAT
>JBKBRG010000452.1:829-2603 GCA_046292325.1 Tabrizicola sp. | reverse complement strand
GCGGTCGATTTGCGAGCGCCCAGCGGGCCTTCAAGGATCAGCATGTGATCGGCCTTCACGCCGGGGCGGAAAATGCGCGCCACGGCCGAGATGAGCCAGAGCGCGCCGACGGTATGATGGAAGGCGGTCGGTGCGGCACCGAGATAGGTGCTGGTCCAGGTCTCGATCCGGGACGTGCCGTCCCAGCGGAGGTGGTCGAGCCAGTCGCGGACAGGATGGATGCGGTGTTCGCGGGCGACGGCACCAACAGCACGGCCGACCACGAGCGGCGCGACATTGACCCCGCGCAGCTGCAGCCATTCCGCGGTCCGGACGTCGTCCGCATCCTCCCAGGGGCGGGGAAACGGGCCGGTCGCGGCATCCCACGGCAGCGGTTGGCGCACGACGATCTCCTGGGAGAAGTCGTCGAAGGCCAGCACACCCGCGAAGGCGATGTCGGACGTCAGTGCGATGATGACATTGGCCTCGTTGCGTTCGGGTGTTCCCGCTAGATCCTGCCGCAGACGGTTGAACCAGGCAGGTTTGGCGATCCGCGCATGGGGATCGCCGGAGACGTTCACACGCTTCACCAGTTCGATCAGCTGCTTGTCGAGGATCGACATGGCGATGCCGGTCGTGGTCTTGATGCGGGCAAGGATCTGGCGCGCGGGCAGCGGGTCCAGCCGCGCGAGGGCAATGCGGCCAAGAAGCTCTCCGAGGGCAGATATATCTGGCGGGTTGGTCAGTGCATCGGCGGCCGCCACCAGGTCAGCGATGATGTCGCCCGCAGACGGCAAGCGCTCCGTCTCGGCAGGCAGGTCTTTGGTCAGAAGCTCCTGACTCAGGCCATAGTCGTCGGCGCGCGCCCCGCGCAGAAGGTCGTCGTTGAAATCGTCGCCATGCAGCGGGACCACGATCTCGTTCGGAATGTCAGCCCGGTTCAGCCGGTCCGAGAGCGTGGCGGCCGCCTGGCGTCCGGCATCGCCAGCATCGGCGTAGATCGTGACCCGCGTCGTGCCCTCGGGCCAGCGAAAGCGCGCGAGGCCATCCGCGGACAGCGCCGCCCAGACGGCGGTGCCGAACAGGGCATGCGCTGCCAAGGCGGTCTCGATGCCTTCGGCAATGCCGAGATGGCCGCCCGCAGGCATGGCGAACAGGCGCACGGCCGCATCGGCCACCGAACCCAGCATCTTCTTGCCAGCCGGGCCCTTGGCGCTGCCATCGTCGAGCAGGAATGTCCGATGGATGCCGGGGGCACGTTCGCCCGTCACGACGCGCGGCAGCGCGATCAGCCCTGGCCACCCGCGCCGTGTGTCGAAGTCCGGCAGATCGGGGTGGAACAGCAGGTCAGGGCATCCCGGATCGCCGAGGCCCCGTGCGCGCAGGTAGGCCTCGCCAACGGTTCCGGCGAGCGGCTGCGCGCCATCGACCAGCCGGGCTACCTCCGTTGAATGGTCGGGCTTCGGGCGCGGCGCCGATCTGGGTGCGGGGCGATCCATCCCTGCAATCCGCGCCGCTTCGTCGAAAAGCGCGCCGTCGCTAAGCCCCGTCGCCTGCGCGATCAGATCGATGGGCCCGGCGCTTTCTCCGGTCGCATAGTCGAAGCCCCAGCCGGCATAGGGCCCGTCGAGGTGGATGGTGCACGAACCTTCCTTGCGCGGCGGGCGGCCGGACAGGTCGGCACAGCGCAAGGAGCGACGGTCGCGCGCAAGCCGCGCCTCCGGAAAGATGCCGGGAAGCCAGTCGCCTGCGGTCGCGGCCAGCCGATCCTTCACGGCCGCCAGATCGTGGCGTG
>JBKBRG010000452.1:0-819 GCA_046292325.1 Tabrizicola sp. | reverse complement strand
CGACATCGTTGAGATCGATCATCGCGTCCCCTCACGCCAGGAGGACGAGGCCGCGCTCGGCGCGGGTGATGGCGGTGTAGAGCCAGCGGCGGCGGTCGATCTCGCTGCGACCCAGCCCGTCGTCCCAGACGATCACGTTCTCCCACTGCGAGCCCTGCGCCTTGTGCGCGGTGATCGCCCAGCCGAAGGTCGCCTCGGTCAGCAGGCGCTTCTCCCTGTAGTCGCGGTCATGGCGCTTGTCGTCGTAGGCGACATGGTCCTCGAAATGCCCCTTGTAGATGCGCAGCCGGCCCGGACGCCCGTCCTCATAGGGCTCGCCGATGCGGCGCCCGTCCTCGTCATGGACGACAGCGGAGAAGTAGAGGCTGCCCTCGTCGACGATGTCCTCGAGCGTCACGAACATCCCGTTGATCAGCCCCAGATCGTTCTGGTTCTTCAGGCAGATGATCTTCTCGGACGGTCCCGTGGGCAGCCAGGTCCCGCCGAGCCCTGCAGCCGCGCGCATGGCGTTGTTGATCTGCAGCCGCGTGGCGTTCAGCCCGCAGATCAGCTGGCCGCCGCGCAGGGCCTGTTCCGGCGTGATGTCGCCCTTGCGGAGCTTGGCGACATGGTCGTCGTAGACGCCGAAGCCGATGGGCCGTCCCTCGCGCGCCATGGTGGCGAGACGGATGATCGCGCTCTCGGCCGCCTGGCGGTGAATCTCGGTCAGCATCACGTCCGGCTCGTCGCGGGTGAAGGCGCCTTCGCCCCGGATCGGCGGCAGCTGGCCGGGATCGCCGAGCACGAGGATCGGCTTGCCGAAGCTCATCAGATCGCGTG
>JBKBRG010000451.1:0-2612 GCA_046292325.1 Tabrizicola sp. | reverse complement strand
GAACGGTGAGACGGGCACCATGGTGTGGGTTGTTCATCCTTGCGGGTCCTCGGCTGGAGTTTGGCGATTGCAGCCTAACCCCGTTCCGGGTGAACAACCTCCTGAGATTTCACAGCTAGCGCCGCGTCTGACGACGCGGCGTTTTCATGGCGCTTTGGCAGCATTCCGTATCCGCACCCAAATAATGCCATTTCTCCGCCCCGATTGACCTCTAGCGGTAAACGGTGCGATTCTCGTACCGGAGCACTGCCATGCTTTGGGGCAAAAAGTTTCTGCGGATCACCGCCGCCGTGGCGGTGGCGGCCCTGGCGGCCCATACCGCCGAAACCCAGAAAGGACACGGCACTGCGAATTCGCTGGTGCTGACGGTCGCCGAACGCTTTGCGCCAGGCCGCCCGGCCACCGAGGGCACCGATGCCGTGCCGCCGTCGGCATCGCTTGGCGCACCTGCTGAGGCACCGTTGGGCAAGCTGATCGGGATCACCCCGGTCGCGGCCTCGGCCCCGGCCGTCGCGGGCGACCGGTGCCGCCCGGAGATGCAGTTGCAGGCTGCCCCCGGCGCGATGATCCTCATGTCGCTTTCCGCGCCCTGCAATCGCAGCGAACGGATCGTCTTGCGTCATTCCGGAATGGCTTTCGCCGCCCGGACCGACGCCAGCGGCTCTGCCCGGTTGCTGATCCCGGCCCTCAAGCCCGAGGCGATGGTGGCCGTCTACATGGCCGAGTCCCGTCTTGTGCTGGGCAAGGTCACCGTTCCCGACGCCGCCTCATACGCGCGGCTGGCCTTGACCTGGGAATGGCCGGCCGAGGTCGAACTGCGCGCGACCGAGGGCAATCATGTGCTGGTGGCCGCCGCCGCGTCATCAGCGGACGACCCTGCGTGGATCATGTCCTTCGGATCGCCGGACGTGCAGCCCCCGGTGATGGCCCATGTCTATTCGGCACCGGGTCGGGATCTGGGCGATGTCTCGCTTTCGGCAGAGCTGCGGATCACGCCCGCCTCTTGCGGCAGGACCCTGCGGCTGGGCACGGTCTATGCCGCCAACGGCTTCACGACGGCGCAGGAACGCGAGGTCGCGGTTCCGCTCTGTGGCACGGCCGGTGACATTCTGCTGTTGAAGAATCTTTCGCCTGCTCCGAAACTCGCCACTCCGAAGTAAGGTGCGGATCGGCAGTTGATGGGTGTCAAGGCAGGGCTGGCGGCGCTGTGCGTTGCGGCGATCTCTGGTGTTTCCGCTGCCGCCCAGGATGTGACCCTGGTCGCACGCGAGGGCGGTATCGTCCTGAGCGGGACGCTACAGGGCTATGATGGCGAGTTCTACCGGATCGACACCAGCTATGGCCTTCTGACTGTCGACGGCCAGGGCGTGATCTGCGAAGGCCCGGCCTGCCCCGAGCTGGTCGCTCCCAGGACGCAGATCCGCGTCGTCGGCGCCCCGGATGCGGCCGACCTGCTGCCGTCGCTGTTCCAGGCCTTTGCCGAGGCGCGCGGGCTGGTCTATGAACCGCAGGCCGGCGATGGCTATGCCGCCCGCATCCTTGACCCGTCCACGCGCCAGGTGCTGGCCGACCTGTCCTTCCAGCCTCTGCCGCCCGAAGCCGCCAGCGCCGCGGTCAGTTCGGGGTCTGCCGACCTGAAACTGTCCTTCGACTCCGAGCCGGGGCTCGCCGCCCATTCGATTGCCATGGACGGCATGGTCGCCATCGTGGCGCCCGACAACCCGACCCCGGCCGTCTCGACAACCGATCTGGCCCGCGTCCTGTCGGGCGAGGTGGACAACTGGGCGCAGATCGGCGGGCCGGACATGCCCGTGGTGCTGCATGCGCTGGCGCCCGAGACCGATTTGCAGCAGGCCATCGCCGCGCGGTTGCAGCTGACGGAAGGGGCGGCGGACGTGCTGCATCCCGATCTTGCGACCCTGGCCGAGGCGGTGGCACGGGACCCCTGGGCCATCGCGCTGACCGGACGGTCGGCCATCGTTCCGGCGCGGCGGATGCCGCTGACCGACTCCTGCGGCTTTCCGCTTCTGCCCACGACGCTGGCGATCAAGGCGGGGGACTACCCGCTGTCGCTGCCGGTGTTCCTGCTGTCGGCCAAGCGGCGGCTGCCGCTCTTGACGCGCGAGTTCCTGGCCTTCCTGCGCACGCCGGCCTCGGACGAGGCGGTGACGGCCGCCGGGTTCATCGACCGGTCGCCTTCGCGCCAGCCGATGACGGCAGACGGGCTGCGGCTGATCAACGCGATCAAGGGCGCGGGCGAGGACGTGACGCTGGACGAGCTGAAGCGGCTGGCCGGGATCATGGACGGGGCCGACCGGCTGTCCTTCACCTTCCGGTTCGAGGACGGGTCATCCACGCTGGACGCCGCCTCGCAGGACAGCCTGGAGGATCTGGCCCAGCTGATCGCGGCGGGGCAGTTCCGCGACCAGAAGCTGGTGCTGGCCGGGTTCTCCGATGGCTCGGGCGCGGCCGAGGCGAACCTGGCCCTGTCGATCGACCGCGCGGCGCGGGTGGCGCAGGAGCTGGCCGCCGTGGCCCCCGACCTGTCGCCGGCGCAGATGCCGGTGGTGGAAGGCTTTGGCGAGGCGCTGCCCATGGCCTGCGACGAAACC
>JBKBRG010000450.1:0-2621 GCA_046292325.1 Tabrizicola sp. | reverse complement strand
ACGGTCGAAGCGGGCCCGGATCCGGTCATGGCAGCCCTGGCGGAGCTGGAAGTGAAACGCCTGCGCGAGGCTCTGGCCGCGGCCTCTCCCACACCGGCGCCAGCCGCTGCGCCCCCGGCGGAACCTGCCGGCGCGGCCACGGTTGCGCGACCCGTTCGCGTGGTCAAGGCGAAGGCGCCGCTGCCAGAGGGCGTTGCCCCGCCCGCGCGCAACATATGGGAGATCGAGGACGAAGCCCCGGCCGCCGCCGCCCGCGAGGCCGCCGCCGCGCCGCCGCGTCGTCCCACCCGCACCAAGACCCGCGTCCTCGGTTTCGAGGCCCCGCCCGAAGTGGTGGTGCCGCTGTTCGAGGGTGCCGAGGGCGTGCCGATCGCCGCCGCGACGCCGGCGCCGGGCAAGGGCTACGTGATGTTCCCGGCCGGCTGGCTGGTCATCAAGGACGGGCCCGGCAAGGGCGCCTCCTTCGCGCTGTCCCAGGGCGTGTCCCAGATCGGGCGCGGCGCGGACCAGACGGTCTCGCTCGACTATGGCGACATGGCGATCTCGCGGCACAACCACGCCGCCATCGCCTATGACAGCAAGACGCACCAATTCCACATCGGCCATGGCGGCAAATCCAACCTGGTGCGGGTGAACGGTCGCCCGCTTCTTTCGACCGAGCCGGCCAAGGATGGCGACGAGATCCAGATCGGCGAGACGACGCTGGTTCTGAAGGTCCTCTGCACGCCCGAGTTCAACTGGTCCACCTGCCAGGAAGAGGGAGACGCGCATGATATGGCGATCGCGTGAACCGCGCTATGATGTCGCCTCGGGCATAAGCCAGGGCGCGCGCGACTATCAGGAAGACGCGATCACGGCCGATTTCCCCGTGGGCGCCGAGGCGGGATTCGTCGTCCTTGCCGACGGCATGGGCGGTCATGCGGCGGGCGACGTGGCGTCCAAGATCGTCCTGACCGAGGTCTATTCCGAACTGAAGTTCCACTTCGCCGATGTCGATGCCTTCGAGCGGCGGGCCCCCGAGATCCTGCGCAACGTGGCCGAGTTCGCCAACCAGACCCTGCGCCACCATGCCGACAGCCACCCCGAGACCGAAGGCATGGGGGCGACCCTGGTGGTGCCGGCCCTGGTCGAGAACCGGTTGTGGTGGATCTCGATCGGCGACTCTCCGTTGTTCCTGTTCCGCGGCGGCCAGTTGAGCCAGCTGAACGAGGACCACTCGATGGGCCCGCAGATCGACTTCATGGTGCAGGCCGGTCTGCTGGATGCCGAGGTCGCGGCCAGCCATCCCGATCGCAACTGCCTGATGTCGGTGCTGATGGGCTCGGCGATCTCGAAGGTGGACTGCCCGTCGCAGCCGCTGGAGCTGAAGGCCGGCGATATCATCATCTGCGCCTCCGACGGCCTGCAATTCCTGAGCAATGCGCAGATCACGAAGGTGCTGAACCGGTATCGCAAGTCGCGGTCGACCGAAATCGCCGAGCGGCTGCTGGAAGAGATCCACCGGCTGGACGATCCCGACCAGGACAACATCAGCTTCACCATCATCAAGGTGAACGATGCCTCGGTCCGGCCGAGGCCGGCCCACCGGTCGCAGGAGTCGGTCGCGGTCGCCCGGCCGCGCGGATTGACGAAGGTTGTGACCGATCCCGGCCTGTTGCCGATCCCGGTGCCCTCGCCCGAACCGGACCCGCGCCCCGAGGAGGTTGCCACCATCGTCAGCCTTCCCACGGCCGAGGCGGCCGCGATGGACGAGGCCCTGCCCGGGGATGCCGCGCCCGACAGTGCGGAGGCGACGGAAGAACCGACCGTCGTCGTCGTGCCGCGCCGGTTCGCGGCGCTGGCCTGAGGGCACAGGCCCGCGGTCAGGGGCGAAAGACGCTCATGATCCTGTCCAGCGGCTTTTTCCGCTTGGCTGCCTCGGGCACGGTGGCGTTGTCCGCCGGATAGCCGACCGGAAGGATCATCACCGGTTTCTCGTGCTCGGGCCTTTCGCACAGAGGACCCAGGAACTTCATCGGGTTCGGCGTGTGTTCAAGGCACACCAGCCCTGCATGATGGATCGCCGTGATCAGGATGCCCGTGGCGATGCCGACACTCTCCGGCACATAATGGTTCTTGTAGCGGGTCCCGTCCTCGGTCAGCCCGTAGCGCTGGGCGAATACCACGATCAGCCAGGGCGCGTCGGTCAGATGCGGCTTCGAGACGCCGGTCCCGATGGGCTCCAGCGCGGCAAGCCATTCATCCCCGGCGCCCCCGGATCAGAAGGCGCGCTCCTCTTCCTCGGCCCCCGCGCGGATCCGCGCCTTCATCGCCGGATCGCTGATCGCGACGAAATGCCAGGGCTGGTGGTTCGCCCCCGAGGGCGCCGTGCCGGCCGCTGCGATGCAGGCGGTGATCACCGACTCGGGCACCGGCCGGGTCGAGAAGTCGCGCACCGAATGACGCTTGCGCATGTAGTCCGGAAACCCGGTCGCGGCTGCGAGCGACCGGTCCTCGTCCATCTGCACCCGGTCGGGCAGCGGCAAGGCGCGGTAGGTCACTTCGCCCTTGCGATACATCACCCGCCCCCGATCAGCACCCCGGCGGCACAGACCAGCGCGCCGCCGACCACAACCTGGAAG
>JBKBRG010000449.1:0-2621 GCA_046292325.1 Tabrizicola sp. | reverse complement strand
GGTGCCGGTCTGGGCGCATATCCCGCTGATCCACGGGCCGGACGGCAAGAAGCTGTCCAAGCGTCACGGCGCGACCGGGGTCGAGGAGTATCAGGCGATGGGCTACCCGGCCGCCGGGATGCGCAACTACCTGACGCGGCTCGGCTGGGCGCATGGCGATGCCGAGATCTTCACCTCGGAAGAGGCGATGAGGATGTTCGACCTGAAGGGCATCGGCCGCGCGCCGGCCCGGCTGGATTTCAAGAAGCTGGAGAACACCTGCGGGCATCACATGGCGATGGCCGACGATGCCGCACTGCTGCATGAACTGAAGGCCTTCCTCGCCGCCGCGGGGCGTGAGCCGCTGTCCCCGACGCAGGAATCCCGGATGCTGACGGCGCTGCCGTTCCTGAAGAAGTCTGTGAAGACCTTCCCGGAACTCATGGAAAAGGCGACTTTTCTTCTGGTCGATCGCCCCATCCGGCCCGAACCCGGGGCGGCCGCGGCGCTGGATACGGTATCCCGTGGTATACTGAAATCGTTGACGCCGCGCCTGCAAAATGCTAGCTGGACAAGGGACGCGCTGGAGCCGATCCTGACCGAGGCGGCGGCCGAAGCCGGGATCGGATTTGGCAAGCTTGCAGCACCGCTGCGGGCCGCGCTGGCGGGTCGGACTGTTACACCATCGGTTTACGACATGATGCTTACCATCGGTCGGGAAGAAACCGTCGCAAGGCTGTCGGACGCAAGCCTCTGACCTGCGCCCCCGGCCTTGAAGCCGCCCCGACCGGGGTGCAGGATAGCCATTGGCCGCATCCCCGCCCGGGTGTGGCCGCCACGACCGGGGAGAACCATGTCGGACAAAGTCGCGAAGCTTGAACTGGACGGAAAGACCTACGATCTTCCCGTCCTCAAACCCACCCTTGGCCCCGAAGTGCTGGACATCCGCAAGCTCTACACCGAGGCGGACGTGTTCACCTTCGATCCGGGCTTCACCTCGACGGCGGCCTGCGAAAGCGCGATCACCTATATCGACGGCGATGTGGGGGAATTGCTGTATCGCGGCTATCCCATTGAACAGCTTGCGGAAAAATCCACCCATCTTGAGGTCTGCTACCTGCTGCTCTACGGCGAACTGCCGACGGCGGCCCAGCTTGCCGATTTCACCAGCCGCGTGACGCGTCACACCATGGTGCACGAGCAGATGCACTATTTCTTCCGCGGCTTCCGCCGCGACGCGCATCCCATGGCCACGATGGTGGGGGTGGTCGGTGCGATGGCGGCCTTCTACCACGATTCGACCGACATCAACGATCCCTGGCAGCGCGAGGTGGCCGCGATCCGCATGATCGCCAAGCTGCCGACCATCGCCGCCATGGCCTACAAGTATTCGATCGGCCAGCCCTTCGTTTACCCGAAGAACGCGCTGTCCTACGCGGGCAACTTCCTGCACATGTGCTTTGCCGTCCCGGCCGAGGAGTATGTGGTCAGCCCGGTTCTGGAAAAGGCGATGGACCGCATCATGATGCTGCATGCGGACCATGAACAGAACGCCTCGACCTCGACGGTGCGGCTGGCGGGCTCTTCGGGCGCGAACCCGTTTGCCTGCATCGCCGCCGGCATCGCCTGCCTCTGGGGGCCGGCGCATGGCGGGGCCAACCAGGCCTGCCTGGAAATGCTGAAGGAAATCGGCACCGTCGACCGGATCCCGGAATACATCGCCAAGGCCAAGGACAAGAGTTCCGGCTTCCGCCTGATGGGCTTCGGCCACCGGGTCTACAAGAACTTCGACCCGCGCGCCAAGGTGATGAAGGAAAGCGCCGACGAGGTGCTCGGCCTGCTCGGCATCGAGAACAACCCGACCCTTCAGGTTGCCAAGGAACTGGAGCGGATCGCGCTGGAGGACGACTATTTCATCGCGAAGAAGCTCTACCCCAACGTGGACTTCTATTCCGGCATCATCCTCGAGGCGATGGGCTTCCCGACCGCGATGTTCACCCCGATCTTCGCGATCAGCCGCACGGTCGGCTGGATCAGCCAGTGGAAAGAGATGATCGCCGACAGGAACCAGAAGATCGGTCGTCCGCGCCAGCTCTACATCGGCCCGGAAAAGCGCGACTACGTCGATCTGCGCCACCGCTGAGTCGGGCGACAGAAACGGACCGGAAGGCCGCCTTCGGGCGGCCTTTTCCTGCGCCGACAGGTCGCAGGGAATGGCTGATGATTTCCGTCGGGAACGCCCCACATCTGAAGGGTTCTTTCCCTGCGGAGTCTCACCATGAAGGACACCTACCCGAACCTGACCGCGCACCACGCGCCCGTCACCCTTGGCGACCGGGTTGCGCTGCGGACCGTCAAGTTCATGCGCCTGTTCGCCGACGCCTTCTTCTCGAAGCGCTACGGCCACCGGGCGGTCGTGCTGGAAACCGTCGCCGCCGTTCCCGGCATGGTCGGCGGCCTTCTCCAGCACCTGAAGGCGCTGCGCCACATCCGCGACGACCAGGGCTGGATTCGCGACCTGCTCGAGGAAGCCGAGAACGAGCGCATGCACCTGATGACCTTCATTCACGTTGCCCAGCCCTCGCGGCTGGAACGCGGGATCATCATGCTGGGTCAGGCGATCTTCTATAACGCCTATTTCT
>JBKBRG010000448.1:0-2634 GCA_046292325.1 Tabrizicola sp. | reverse complement strand
GGCGGGGGCGATGCGGTGGTGGGGCGCGCGGCGGTCAACGCGGCGCTGGACCGGACGAAGGACTTCGTCGAGTCGACCTATCGCCCGGTCGCCCGGGTCGCCGCGCGCAACGGCAGTCTGAAAGAGGCCTGGGACGCCTGCCGTGCCGAATGCGACCCGAAGTTCCGCGACTACGCGATCTACGAGCACTGCCTGCCCTTCAACGTCGCCCGCGCCTATGACGAGGCGCGCGGCATCCATCACCCCCGGATCTGGACCGCCCAACGCGATCTGGAGATGTGGGCGGCCTTGCAGGGCTGACGGGGCTAAGGGGGGAAGACGAGGAGCTAACTTGTCCCGGACCGCTACCGGATCGCGTTCCGCCTCTATCCCTATGCCCGCTCGCCGGATCAGGACGCGGCAGCGCCCGTCCGCCACAAGGTGATCGTGGTGGGCGGCGGTCCCGTCGGCCTTGCCATGGCGCTGGATCTCGGCCGGCGCGGGGTGCCGGTGCTGCTTCTGGACGATCACGAAGGCGCGGGGCTGGGCAGCCGGGCGCTGTGCTTTGCCAAGCGCACGCTGGAAATCTGCGACCGGCTGGGCGCCGCCGGGCCGATGCTGGCAAAGGGCGTGCAGTGGAACGTGGGCAAGGTGTTCCATGACGACCGGCTGCTCTATGAGTTCAACCTCTTGCCCGAAGGCGGTCATGCCTTCCCCGCCTTCATCAACCTGCAACAGCCCTGGTTCGAGAAGTTCCTGCACGACGCGATCCTGGCCGCCTGGGCCGAAGGCGCGCCGATCGAGCTGCGCGGGCGCAACCGCGTCGATGCCGTGACGCCCGGGGCCGACCATGTGACGCTGGACATCATGACCCCGGACGGCCCCTATCGCCTTGCCGCCGACTGGCTGATCGCCTGCGACGGCGCGCGCAGCCCGCTGCGCGGGATGCTGGGGCTGGGCTTCGACGGGCGGGTGTTCGAGGACAACTTCCTGATCGCCGACGTGAAGATGAAGGCCGACTTCCCCACGGAACGCTGGTTCTGGTTCGAGCCGCATTTCAGATCCGGCGACTCTGCCCTGCTGCACAAGCAGCCCGACGACATCTGGCGCATCGACTTCCAGCTGGGCTGGAACATCGACCGCGCGAAGGAGCTGGAGCCGGCCAACATCCGCAAGCGGGTGGATGCGATGCTGGGGCCGGATGTCGAGTATGAGCTCGACTGGTGCTCGATCTACACCTTCCAGTGCCGCCGGATGGAGAGGTTCCGGCATGGCCGGGTGCTCTTTGCCGGGGACTCTGCGCATCAGGTCTCGCCCTTCGGCGCGCGCGGGGCGAATTCCGGCATCCAGGACGTGGACAACCTGGCCTGGAAACTGGCGCTGGTGGTCGAGGGGACCGCCCCGGAAGCCCTGCTGGACAGCTATGACGCCGAACGGGTGCAGGCCGCGGACGAAAACATCCTGAACTCCACCCGGGCGACGGATTTCATCACGCCCAGGACGCCGGTGTCGAAGCTGTTCCGCAACGCGGTGCTGGCGCTTGCCGAACATCTGCCCTTCGCGCGGACCGTCGTGAACTCGGGCCGCCTGTCGGTGCCCTGCACCTATGACGGATCGGCGCTGAACGGGCCGGATCATCCCGACATGCCGGCCCGCACCCGTCCCGGCAGTGCTTGCCCGGATGCGCCGGTCGATGGCGGCTGGCTGCTGCCCCGCCTGGGGCGTGGCTTCACGCTGATGACCATCAATGCCGAGGCCCCGGAGCGGCTGACCGCCCACGGCCTTTCCGTCCAGCGCCTCGCGCTGGATGCGACGCCCGAACTGACCGCCCGCTACCTGGGGCAAGCCGCATCGGCGGTCTATCTCATCCGCCCCGACCAGCACGTCGCCGCGCGCTGGGACCGCCATGACGCGGCCGCCGTCACCGCCGCGCTGGCCCGC
Organism: Tabrizicola sp.; assembly: GCA_046292325.1. Classification (GTDB taxonomy): domain Bacteria; phylum Pseudomonadota; class Alphaproteobacteria; order Rhodobacterales; family Rhodobacteraceae; genus Tabrizicola. The sequence continues at coordinate 714 of JBKBRG010000448.1, read as the reverse complement.
GCCATCGGCAAGGAGTGAACCCCATGCTGATCACCACCCCGAACCTGACCCGACCGGACGAAACCTATGCCGCGCTGATCGCGACGCATGAGGGCCTGAGCGAGGCGGAAAGCCACGCGCTGAACGCGCGGCTGATCCTGATCCTGATGAACCACATCGGCGACCATGCCGTGCTGACCGAGGCCATGCGTCTGGCGCGCGACCCCGCGTCGGCCCCGGCCTGACCACAGCCGCAGGGGCGCCGGAATTCTTCGCCGAAGAAGTCCGGCGCGGTCGCGTCAGGCTGCGGCCTTCTCGCCGCCGAACCGGCCATAGAAGGTCTCGCCCTTTTCCGCCATCTCGCGCAGAAGCGCCGGCGCATGGAAGCGCGGGCCGAACTGGGCGGTCAGGCCGCGGCAGATCTCGACCGCCCGCGCGGCGCCGATCATGTCGAGCCAGCTGAACGGCCCGCCCGACCAGGGCGCGAAGCCCCAGCCGAGGATCGCGCCCACGTCGCCCTCGCGGATGTCGGTCAGCACGCCGTCCTCGAAGGCCCGCACCGCCTCCAGCACCTGCGCGAACAGCAGCCGGTGCTGCACATCGGCCAGCGAGGGTTGCATCTTGTCCAGCGGATACTTGTGCGCAAGCCCCTCCCACAGGCCCAGACGCTCGCCCTTCTCGTCATAGGCATAGAAGCCGGCCTTTGCCTTGCGGCCCAGACGGCCCTGATCGGCC
>JBKBRG010000447.1:0-2639 GCA_046292325.1 Tabrizicola sp. | reverse complement strand
TTGTGGCCGTCGAAGACGGGAACGGGGGCAGGCATGGGCATCTCCTGGCGTTGCCGCGCCAGCTTTCCGCCGGATGGGGACAAGCGCAAGGGTGCGGATGCCGCCCGCGCGCGTTTCGCCGCAGGGTTGGCGAGGGCTGGGTCATTGACGACAGCCGCGCGCTGGTTCATGAGACGGTCATGCTGGCGCAGATCCTGATCCGCGCGCACCGCATGGTGCTGCTTGCCCTGGTCACGGTGGCCCTCGTGGCGACCGGCTACGCGCATCGCATGCCCGCACCTTCGGATGAGGCGCTGGCCTACCTGATCGCCAATGGGGCGACGCCGGACGACTTCTGCGCCGACGGCCTGGGCGGGGATGGCCTGCGCGATCCGCATTGCCTCGCCTGCCAGATCGCCGGATCGGTCGACCTGCCGCCCATGGCACAACTCGTGATCGACCTGGAACTGGCCTTCCACGCCGCCGTCATCGCCCCGCGGGAAACCCGCGCCCTGACCCGGGCGCGCGACCCTGCGCACCGGCCCCAGGGCCCGCCCGTCGCCTGACGGCGGCGCCTTTCCCATCCGACGCCGCCTTTCAATGCCGTCCGCCGCGGGCCCCTGCGTCCGCGGTCCCTGCACGCATCGAAACAGGCCGAGCCATGTCCACAGATACCGCGCGCGACAGCGCATCCCAAACCGCGAACCGTCTCTACTTCGCCGTCTGGCGCTGGCACTTCTATGCCGGGCTTTATGTCATCCCCTTCCTTCTGATGCTGTCCGTGACCGGACTCATCATGCTCTGGGTCAGTTCGACGACCGAACTGAACGGCGAGCGTGCCCGTATCACCCCGGGCACGGCCCCGCTGCCGGTCAGCCGGCTTCAGGCCGCAGCCGAGGCCGCCGTCCCCGGTGGCGTCGCCACGCACTACATCGCGCCGATGGGCGAGGACCGGGTGGCGGCCTTCGCCGTCGCGGTCGGCGAGGCCACAACGGGCGTCACGCTGGACCCCTACACCGGCGCGGTCGTCGAGACCTTCCCCTGGCGCGCGGGCTGGTATGACCTTGCCAGCGACATCCACGGCACGCTGCTGATCGGCGATCCGGGCGACTGGCTGATCGAGGCAGCGGCAAGTCTCGGGCTGTTGCTGGTCGTCTCGGGCCTTTACCTGCACTGGCCCCGCAACGGCGCGACCTGGGGCAGGGCGCTGACCGTCCGGCGCGAAAGGGGCAGGGCCTTCTGGAAATCGCTGCATGGCGCGGTCGGCCTCTGGATCAGCCTGCTGCTGATCGTCTTCCTGATCTCGGGCCTGTCCTGGGCCGGGCTCTGGGGCGCGAAGTTCGTGCAGGCCTGGAACACCTTTCCCGCCGACAAGTGGGAGGCACCGCTGTCCGATGTCACGCATGCCAGCATGAACCACGGCGCCGGGAAAGAGGTGCCCTGGACCCTGGAACAGACGCCGATGCCCATGTCCGGCTCGCTGGCGGGGCGCGTGGCGATCACCGGTCCGGTCACCATCGACAGCGTGACGGATTTCGCCGCAACGCTGGGCTTCGACCGGCGCTACCAGCTGACCCTGCCAGAGGGCGAGACGGGCGTCTGGACGATCAGCCATGACAGCATGTCGAACGACGGTCCGGATCCCGCGGCCGACCGGACGATCCACATCGACCGCTATACCGGCAACGTGCTGGCCGACGTGCGGTATGCCGACTATTCCGTCTATGCCAAGCTGATGGCCTGGGGCATCGCCTTCCACGAGGGCGATCTGGGCGCGTGGAACCTGGCGCTGAACACGCTGTTCTGCCTGTCGATCATCCTGGTCTCGGTCTCGGGCCTGGTGATGTGGGTCCGGCGCCGCCCGGCGGGGAGCCGCCTTGGCGCCCCGCCCCGACCGCTCGAGCTTCCCTATGCCAGGGGTGCGATCCTGGTCACGCTCTTCCTGGCAATGGCCTTCCCCATGCTGGGCCTGACGCTTCTGGCCGTCCTTCTCCTGGACCTTGTGGTCCTGTCCGCCGTCCCGCCGCTTAAGCGGCTGGTCAACTGATGTCCTTCCCTTGCAAACGGAGCAAACCATGAAGATTCTTGCCTTCGCCGCCGCGCTGGTCCTGGCCGCACCCGCCCTTGCCCATGAGGTGACGGTGGGTGACCTGCAGATCATCCACCCCTACATTCCGCAGCCCGCCGCCAGCGCCAAGGCGGCCGGGGGCTTCATGGCCATCGTCAACAACGGCACCGAAGCGGACCGGCTGATCGGTGTCGAATCCGACATGGCGATGAAGTCGGAAGTGCATGAAAGCAAGGTGGACGCGAACGGCGTCGGCACCATGACCCATGTCGAGTTCATCGAGATCCCCCCCGGCCAGACCGTGAACCTGGAACGCGGCGGCTACCATGTCATGTTCATGGGCCTGAAGGAGAACCTGACCGAAGGCGAGATGCGCAAGGCCAGGTTGATCTTCGAGAAGGCCGGCCCGGTCGAGGTCGAGTTCCAGATCGAGGCGCCGATGGGCATGGGCGAGATGGACCACTCGAAGATGGGCCACGGCTCGGGCGGCTGAGCCTTGCGCCGGGGGCCTTTGCGCCGCAGCATGTGGCCGGATGGCGGAGGCCCCCGGAATGACTGACACCCCTGCGGACCGGCCCGCGCGGCCGGGAGA
>JBKBRG010000446.1:0-2642 GCA_046292325.1 Tabrizicola sp. | reverse complement strand
GCTATGTCGTGGCCTTCGACGACGTGACCGACCTCGTCTCGGCCCAGCGCATGGCCGCCTGGGGCGATGTGGCCCGCCGCATCGCGCACGAGATCAAGAACCCGCTCACCCCCATCCAGCTCTCGGCCGAACGGATCAAGCGCAAGTTCTCGACCCAGGTCCGCGACCACGAGGATCTGGTACAATACACCGACGTCATCGTGCGGCAGACCAACGACCTGCGCCGGATCGTCGATGAATTCTCGAAGTTCGCCCGCATGCCGGAACCCGACCGCCGCGACTGCGATCTGGTCGAGCTTCTGAAGGGTGCGGTTCTCCTGCAAGAGAACGGCCAGCCCGGCGTCCGCTTCGTCAAGGAGATCCCGGACGGGCCGATCGTGATGGAACTTGACGCCACCATGATCGGCCAGGCCCTGACGAACCTTATGAAGAACGCCGGAGAAGCGATTGAAAGCTTTCAGGAAAAGGGCGCGGCGCCGGATTTCGTTCCCGAAATCCGCGTGACCCTGACCGCCGACGATGCCGAAGTGACGGTCCGCATCGCCGACAATGGCACCGGCCTGCCGCCGGACCGCGCGCGCCTGTTCGAGCCCTATGTCACGACGCGCGAGAAGGGCACCGGCCTTGGCCTGCCCATCGTCAAGAAGATCATCGAGGAACACGGCGGCACGCTCGCGCTTCTCGATGCGCCCGTGTTCCCGGGCAATGACCATGCGGGTGCCATGGCCGAGATCCGGCTGCCCCGAACCCTCCGCAAACGACCGCGAACGCATGTTCCGCTCGGCGCCGCGCCGGGCACAAGGGAGATCCAGTCATGAGCATTCTGATCGTTGACGACGAACAGGATATCCGCGAACTGATCGGCGACATCCTGCGGGACGAGGGCTATGCCACCCGCCTTGCCGCCAATTCCGACGAATGCATGGCCGAGATCAAAGCCGATCCCCCGGCGCTGATGATCCTGGACATCTGGCTCAAGGACAGCCGGATGGACGGGATCGACATCCTCAAGACCGTCAAGCGCGACAATCCCGACATTCCGGTGGTCATCATCTCGGGCCACGGAAACATCGAGATCGCCGTGGCCGCGATCAAGCAGGGCGCCTACGATTTCATCGAAAAGCCCTTCAACATCGACCAGCTGATGGTCGTCGTGGCCCGCGCCATGGAAACCAGCCGCCTGCGGCGCGAGAACCAGGAACTGCGCCGCCGCGACATGACCTCGGCGGAAATGGTCGGCTCCTCGCTTGCCTTCAAGACCCTCAAGGCGAACCTCGACAAGGTCACCAAGTCCAATGCCCGCGTCATGCTGACCGGAGAGCCGGGCACCGGCAAGGAAATGGCGGCGCGCTACATCCACATGCATTCGAACCGCGCCAGCGCGCCCTTCGTCACCGTCTCCTCGGCCTCGATCGAGCCCGAGCGGATGGAAGAGGTGCTGTTCGGCCGGGAATCCGCCGAGCGCGGCGTCGAGCCGGGGCTGCTGGAGCAGGCGCACGGCGGGATCGTCTATCTGGACGAGGTTGCCGACATGCCGCTCGGGACGCAGGGCAAGATCCTGCGCGTCCTGACCGAGCAGCAGTTCACCCGGGTCGGCGGGGCCGACAAGGTGCGGGTGGATCTGCGCGTGATCTCCTCGACCTGCCGCGACCTGCGCGCCGAGATCGGCATGGGACGTTTCCGGCAGGAACTCTACGACCGCCTGAACGTGGTGCCGATCGCCGTGCCGTCGCTTTCCTCGCGGCGCGAGGACGTGCCGGAACTGGCGCGACATTTCATCGACTGGTTTCACCGCAGCCAGGGTCTGCCGCAGCGCAGCCTGACCGACGAGGCCGAGACCGTCCTGCAGACGCTGCCCTGGCCCGGCAACATCCGCCAGCTGCGCAACGTGATCGAACGGATCCTGATCCTTGGCGACGGGAACGGGCCGATCGAGGCCTCCGAGATCCCCGGCACCGAGGCGAAGGTCGAGACCGAGAGCCCGCTGTCGCTGTCCGGCACCATCGCCACGCTGCCGCTGCGTGAGGCGCGCGAGCTGTTCGAAAGGGAATATCTCCTGACCCAGATCAACCGCTTCGGCGGAAACATAAGCCGGACGGCCAGCTTCGTCGGCATGGAACGCTCGGCGCTGCACCGCAAGCTCAAGTCGCTGGGCGTGGTCGGCGCGACCCGCGGCGGCAGGGGCGGCGAGTTCGACGACTGAGGCCGGCCCTGCCGGCCCGGCCGGATTGACCCCTCCGCGCCGATCTGACATTCAGGGGCCGACGGCGGATCGCGGGGGGTCTGATGAAGGTCATCATCTGCGGGGCGGGTCAGGTCGGCTGGCAGATCGCCCGGCACCTGTCCGGTGAAAAGAACGACGTCACCCTGGTGGACATGAACGCCGATCTCGTCCGGCGCGCAACCGACACGCTGGACGTGCAGGGCGTCGTCGGCTTTGCCAGCCATCCCGACGTGCTGGAAAAGGCCGGCGCCCGCGACGCCGACATGCTGATCGCGGCCACGCATTCCGACGAGGTCAACATGGTCACCTGCCAGGTGGCCCATACCGTGTTCGACATCACCCGCAAGATCGCCCGGATCCGGGCGCAGAACTATCTCGATCCGCTCTACGGCAATCTGACCAACCAGGACGGTCTGGC
>JBKBRG010000445.1:0-2643 GCA_046292325.1 Tabrizicola sp. | reverse complement strand
ACCGCCCATGCCGCGCTGACCGCGGACCAGGTCTGGCAGTCCTGGAAGGATGCCGGTGCGCTGGTCGGCCTGACGGTTTCCGCCGCGACCGAGAACAACTCGGGCGGCGTGCTGACGCTGAACGGCGTGACGATCGCGCCCGAAGGGATGAGCGGACTGACGATTTCGGACATGGTGCTGACCGAACAGTCCGACGGGTCGGTGACCATCGCCCCCGGCGCCGACATCGGCATCTCGATGACCGGCGACGCGCAAGGCTCGGTCAAGGTGACCCATGACGGGTTGACCCTGACCGCGCGCGAGGCGGACGGCGGGCTGGCCTACGACTATGCGGCGGCCAAGCTGGACGTGACCTATGACAGCAGCTATCCGGGCATGTCCTTGGACGGCAGCGAGGCGCCGAAGATCACCGCCTCGGGCGATTTCGGGTTCACCAACCTGGCCGGCACCTATTCCGACACGCCCGGCACGAACCGGACCTTCGGATTTAGCATCAAGGCGGACGAGCTGGCCTATTCCACCCGGTCGGACGATCCCGGGATGGAGCTGAAGCAGACCTCGACCAGCGCCACCCAGGACATCGACATGTCGCTGACCTTCGCGCTGCCCACGACCATCTCGCTTGCCGCGATGCAGTCGCCGGCCGATTTCGGCACCGCGCTGAACGAGGGGCTGAGCATCAGCCTCGCCATGAAGCAGGGTGAGTCCTCGGGGACGATGAAGCAGGAAAGCCCCTATCTTCCCCTGGACCTGACAATGAAGGCCGGCGGCGGCGAGGGCTCGGCCGTGTTCAACAAGGACACCTTCTCGGTCAAGTCCTCGGCCACCGGGCTGGACATCGAATCCGCTCCGGGCACGATGCCGGTGCCGGTGAAGCTGGTCTCGGGGCCGATGGAATTCGCGATGACCTCGCCGGTGATCGCGAAAGAGGCGGCGGGCGACTATGGCCTTGTGCTGAAGCTCAGCCAGTTCAGCCTGAACGAGGAAGCCTGGGCGCTGTTCGACCCCAATGGCGCGCTGAAGCGGGATGCGGCCGATATCGCCATCGACATCTCGGGCAAGGCCAGGATGGACGTGCCGGCGATGATCGCCGCGGACGAGGCCGGCGGGCCTCCGGTCGTTCCGCAACCGGAGAGCCTGAACATCACCGAGCTTGGCGTGAAGGTGGCGGGGGCGGTGCTGGCGGCGACCGGGGCCTTCACCTTCGACAATTCGACGGGCATGCCGATGCCGCTGGGCGAGGCGAATGTCTCGGTCACCGGGGCCAATGCGCTGATCGACGGGCTGATCGCCACGGGTCTGATCACCGAAGAGGATGCGATGGGGGCGCGGATGATGATGGGCATGTTCATGGTGCCCGGCGCCAATCCCGACGAGATGACCTCGAAGATCGAAGGGATGCAGATCCTGGTGAACGGCCAGCCGCTGCCGATGTGATCCTGGGGTGATCCCGGGCTTGCGGATCAAGGGGGCGGGGCTGCGGTCCCGCCCCTTGTCATTGCCGCGCCGTGAAGCACCCTAGCCGGTGGCACGGCGGAGTTCGTCGCGGATCTGCGCGGCCATGTAGTCGGTGAAGAGCTGGACCTTGGGGTCTTTCAGCCTGCGGTGCTGGCTGAGAGCCGAAAGCTGGATCGGCAGGGGCGGCGTGGCGGTGGCGACAGGGACGAGGCGACCCTCGCGCAGGTGCTCGGCCACCTCGAACAGCGGTTTCAGCACGATGCCGCGTCCGTCTAGCGCCCAGCCGGTCAGCACGTCGCCGTCATCCGACTCGAAGGGCCCGGTGATCTCGAAGCGGCGCGGGCCCTCGGGGGTTTGCAGGGTCCACTGGAACTCTTTCGCGCCGGGATAGCGCAGGTTCAGGCAGTCGTGCCGGTCGGCGACCAGCGCCGCGCCATCGGCGGGCATGCCGCGGCGGGCGATGTAGGCGGGCGAGGCGCACAGGAGGCGCGGGCAGTCGGCGATGGTGCGGACCTTCAGCGTGGAATCCTCGAGCAGCCCGAGGTGGAAGGCCACGTCGATGCCTTCGGCCACCACGTCCACCCCCCGGTCGGACAGGCGCAGCCGCACGTCGATCTGGGGGTAGAGGTCCTTGAAGGCCGGCACGCGGGGGGCGATCAGACGGCGGCCGATGCCAAGCGGGGCCGCGACGAAGATCGTGCCGCGCGGGTTCTGCGTCACGTCCATCACGGCGGCTTCGGCATCGTCGATGGCTTCCAGCACCCGGCGGGCGCCGTCATAGAAGATGCGCCCGTTCTCGGTCGGTTGCAGGCTGCGCGTGGTGCGGGAGAAGAGGCGCACGCCGAGGTGCTTCTCCAGCTCGGAGATCCGGGCCGAGGCGACGGCGGGCGAAGTGCGCTGATCGCGGGCAGCGGCCGACATGCTGCCCAGTTCATAGACGCGGACGAACATGCGGATGTTGTTCACATAGGACATTCTTCGGCACCGCTTGAAAGTGATCCGGGCTTTCGATGGATTAACAGAAAGGTGACGCAGGTTATAGCGTTTCGCAACTTCGGGGAGGGACGGGCGATGTATGACTGGGTCGTTCTGTGGGAATGGGTCGAGATCGCAGCGCGCTGGCTGCATGTGATCACCGCCATCGCCTGGATCGGGTCGAGCTTCTATTTCATCGCGCTGGACCTA
>JBKBRG010000444.1:0-2647 GCA_046292325.1 Tabrizicola sp. | reverse complement strand
GGCCGTCCAGGCCGTCCAGCTCGTCTTCCTCGCTGACGCCCTGCTCCTCGATGAACACCACCCGGCGCAGGGCCTGGCAGGTCGGGATGTCCCGCGTCACCTCGATCCGCAGCGTCTCGGAGCGGCTCATGCGAAATATTCCCGCAGGATCCGGCCGTAGATCGCCTTCAGCTGGTGGATATGGGCGATCTCCACCCGCTCGTCCACCTGGTGCATCGTCTTGCCGACCAGCCCGAATTCGATCACCGGGCAATGGTCCTTCACGAAGCGCGCATCCGATGTCCCGCCGCTGGTCGAGGCGACCGGCTTCCGCCCGGTTTCCGCCTCCACCGCCCGCGCCACCAGCGCCGACAACTCGCCCGGCGGCGTCAGGAAGGCCTCGCCGGACACCGAGATCGTCAGCCCGATCTCGCAGCCCGTCGCCTCCGCCACCGCCTCGGCCTCGTGCCGCAACCAGGCCGACAAGGTGTCGCCGGAATGGGTGTCGTTGAAGCGGATGTTGATCGTGGCCGTCGCCTGCGCCGGAATCACGTTCGAGGCCGGGTTGCCGCAGTCGATCGTGGTGATCGCCAGGGTCGAGGGGTCGAAATGCTGCGTCCCCCGGTCCAGCGGTTCGGCGTCGAGCTTCGCCAGCAGCTTCACCAGCGCCGAGAGCGGGTTCTTCGCCCGGTGCGGATAGGCGGAATGCCCCTGCACCCCGGTCACGGTGATCTTCGCTGTCAGGCTGCCGCGGCGGCCGATCTTCATCATCTCGCCCATCTGGTTCGGGCAGGTCGGCTCTCCCACCAGGCAATGCGTCATCCGCTCGCCGTTGAAGGCCATCCAGTCGAGGATCGCCACGGTTCCGTCCTTGCCATCGCCTTCCTCGTCCCCGGTGATCGCCAGGATCACCGCGCCATCGGGCGGGGTCTCGCGCACGAAATCCACCGCCGCCGCGACAAAGGCCGCCACCCCCGACTTCATGTCGCAGGCGCCCCGGCCATACATGACCCCGTCCTTCACCTCGGCCCCGAACGGGTCGAACCGCCAGGCCCTGGCATCGCCCACCGGCACCACGTCGGTATGCCCGTTGAACCCGAAGGCCCGGTTCGCGCCCTGCTTGCCCCAGCGCGCGTAGAGGTTGGCGATGCCCCCCCGGTCGACCCGAAAGCAGGCAAAGCCCGCCCCTTCCAGCACCTCGGCCAGCAGCGCGATCGCGCCGCCCTCGTCCGGTGTGACGGAAGGACAGCGGATCAGCCTTGCGGTCAGGTCCACGGGGTCAAGAGGATCGAAAGGCATCATCTGGTCCAGAGAGCGGGTTCGGGACGCATCCCTATCCGCTTGCCCGGGGCCACGCAACCGCAAGGCGACAATCGGTCTCAGTCGAAGAAGGGCGTGACCTCGGCCACGATGACCGAGTTCTCCTTCAGCGCGCGTTCCATCAGGAACCGCTCTTCGTCGTCGATCTCCTCGCCGGCCTTCGTCCGCTCGTCCAGGTTGCCCAAGCCCTGCACCTCCAGCGGCGCCATGTCGGCCTCCTTGAGGATCGCCACCGTCTCGCGCACCGCCTCGGCCTCGTCCACACCCGAGGCATAGCACAATAGCGCCGCCCCCGTGGCCTTGGGCGGCAAGCCGTCGCCCTCCTTGCGGCCGACCTGGACGATCAGCGAATAGACCTGCTGCGGGCGCTTCGGCTTCGACTGATCGTCCGTCATCCTCAATCCCTCAGGAGTTCGTTGATGCTGGTCTTCGCGCGCGTCTGCGCATCGACCTTCTTCACGATCACCGCGCAATAGAGGTTCACGCCCCCCTTCGACGGCATCGAGCCGGCCACGACCACCGATCCCGCCGGCACCTCGCCATACATGACCTCGCCGGTTTCCCGGTCGACGATCCTGGTGGACTTGCCGATGAAAACGCCCATGCCAAGGACCGAGCCTTCGCGGACGATGCAGCCCTCGACGACCTCGGACCGCGCGCCGATGAAGCAGTTGTCCTCGATGATCGTCGGGCCGGCCTGCATGGGTTCCAGCACGCCGCCGATGCCGACGCCGCCCGACAGGTGCACGTTCTTGCCGATCTGGGCGCAGCTGCCGACCGTGGCCCAGGTATCGACCATGGTGCCCTCATCGACATAGGCGCCGAGGTTGACGAAACAGGGCATCAGCACCACGCCCTTGCCGATGAAGGCCGACCGGCGCACCACGCAGTTCGGCACGGCACGAAAGCCCGCCGCGCGCCATTCGCTGTCGCCCCAGCCGGCGAACTTCGAATCCACCTTGTCCCACCAAGACCCGCCCTGCGGCCCGCCCGACTGCTGCGCCATGTCGCGCAGCCGGAAGCCCAGCAGCACCGCCTTCTTCGCCCACTGGTTCACATGCCACTCCTGCCCCCGCTTCTCGGCCACGCGCAGCGTGCCAGAGTCCAGCGCGGCCAGGGTCGCCTCGATGGCCGTGCGGATCTCGCCCCGCGTGGCCGGGCTGATGGTCTCCCGCGCCTCCCAGGCGGCTTCGATGGCGGCTTCAAGCTCGGCATGGGTCATGCGAAGTTCCCTTTTCGGTTGGTCACGGGCCAGCCGACCCTATAAGCCTTGCACCAGTGCCACGCAATCCGAGCGAGTTGATGACCGAAGACCACCGCAGCCACCAGTTCCGCGATTCGATCGAGG
>JBKBRG010000443.1:0-2649 GCA_046292325.1 Tabrizicola sp. | reverse complement strand
GTGAACGGTGAGACGGGCACCATGGTGTGGGTTGTTCATCCTTGCGGGTCCTCGGCTGGAGTTTGGCGATTGCAGCCTAACCCCGTTCCGGGTGAACAACCTCCTGAGATTTCACAGCTAGGCCGAGGCGAGGCTGCGGTCGTAGCTGTCCTTTATCCGGCTGCCGAGCTGGCCGAGGCGCCCCTCGAACCTGGCGGTCACCCGACCCTTGGCCAGCCGCAGGGTGTTGATGAACAGCCGAGCCGCCAGGGTCTTGGGCTTGATCTCAAGATCGACCCTGATCCTGCTGCGGCGCGGCGACAGCACCATGACCTCGACCCGGCTGGTGCCTTCGATCGACGGGCTGTCGATGCCCAGCATCAGCCGCTGGTCCGGCGTCATCTCGGTGATCCGGAGCTGCACATTGCGCACCTTGCCGCGGAAACGCCCGCGCACGCGCCATTCCGCCCCGACACCCGTCAGGGGCAAACCCGGCGGCCGTTCGATCTCGACACCGTTGCGCATCGCCTCGCGTTCCCAGGAGGCGTGGTCGGTCAGGACCGCGAATACCGCAGCCGCGGGGACTTCCAGATCGGTCTTGGCGGTCAGCTTCATTCACACTCCGCAGGCAGAAGGTTTCGGGCAGCACAGGCAGGTCCGGATGATCCGGTCAATCCAGCCGATCCGCAAGCCAGTTGCGCAGGATGAAATGCGCGATCGCGCCCTTGCGGCTGGGCCGGATCGTCGGGTGACGCCCGGCAAAGACCTGGACCAGCTCTTCCCGGCTGACCCAGACCGCGGCCTCGAGCTCTTCGGGGTCGAGGCGGATGGTGTGTGTCGTGGCCTCGGTCCTGGTGCCGATCATCAGCGAGGCGGGGAAGGGCCAGGGCTGGCTGGCCAGATAGCCGACCGGCCCGCAGGCGATGCCGGTTTCCTCCATCACCTCGCGGCGCACGGCGGCCTCGACGGTCTCGCCCGGCTCGACGAACCCCGCCAACAGCGAGAACATCCCCTCGGGCCAGCCCGGACTGCGGCCCAGAAGCACCGAATTTCCCCGCGTCACCAGCATGATGACCACCGGGTCGGTGCGCGGGAAATGCTGGGTGCCGCAGGCCGGGCAGATGCGCTGCCAGCCGCCCTGCGCCATTTCGGACCGCGCGCCGCAGGCCGCGCAGAAGCCATGGCTGCGATGCCATTGCACCAGCGCCTTGGCGGTCGCCACCAGTTCTGCCTCGCGCGGATCAAGCAGGGTCATCACCCCGCGCAGTTCGGTGAAACCGGCCTCCTCTTCGACGGCGGGATGCCGTTGCACCGAGGCGTCGAAGAACCCGGCCTGCACCGGCTCTGCCCCCGCCTCGGGCGACCAGTCGGACAGGTCGGCGGCAAAGCGGGGCGTTCCCGCATCATTTCCCAGAAAGACCGGCGGGCCGGCCAGTGCCAGGACGGTGTGGCCGGCGGCCACCCAATGCGGACGGCCATCGCGCAACAGCGGCTTGCCGCGCCAGACCGGCAGCACGGTGCCCCGGCTCAGCGCCCGCGCAAGTCCCTCGGCATCCCGGCGCAACGACGCCTGTCTCTCCAGGCCCGATCCGCCGAAGGTGACCGTCTCCGCTATCCGCATGTCGACCCTGCTTTCCCGCATCATCCGCAGCCCCGGAAAGCTCTGCCGCTTTCTGCGCCGGTTGCAATCCACAAGCGACCGCAAGCGCACAACCTCCGCTTGAATAACGACAATTTGCCACAACATTGACACAACCCTAGCAATAGTTCACTCGCGTATAGGGTGTGTCTTGCTCAGATTTGGGCTGGTGCCAGGCTTCCGGACGGTCGATGTTTCACGTTCCCGCAACGAGGGCCAAGACGCCCCAGGCTTCGGATCCGGACCGGGATCACACCGAGACATCTGCGGAAACGGAGGTCGATCCGACGGGGTCGCGACGCCCCCTCGCGTTCTTGCGGCTGATAGCGACCAGCGACCTCCACGCCAGCCTGATGCCCTATGACTACCGCGCGAACCGGCCGAATGCCCGACTTGGCCTTGGCGCGGTCTCGCAGCAGATCGCCGAGGCCCGGGGTGAGGTCCAGAACGCGCTGCTGTTCGACAACGGCGACTTCCTGCAAGGCAGCCCGATCGCGGACTATGCCGCCGCGGCCCGCAGACGGCGGGCGCATCCGGTGATCACGGCGTTCAACACGCTGGGCTACGATGCCGTGACCCTTGGCAACCACGAGTTCGATTACGGGCTCGATTTCCTGTCGCAGGCCCTGGCCGAGGCACGGTTCCCCGTCGTGTGCGCCAACGTCGCGGTCCGGCTGGGCAAGAGCCCGGCACGGGACGAAACCTTCGTGCCCCCCTATGCGATCCTGCGCCGCCAGATCATCGACCGCGACGGCCAGTCGCATCTGATCCGGGTCGGCGTGATCGGCTTTGCACCGCCGCAGATCCAGGAATGGGACCGCAGTTCCCCGGGCGGCGGCGTGCGCACCCGCGACATCCTGGCAGCGGCCCGCGCCTGGCTGCCAAGGCTCCGCGCGCGGGGCGCCGACATCATCGTGGCGCTGGCCCATACCGGGATCGGCCCGCTGGAGCCCGAACACGGGACCGAACATGCGGCGACCGCGCTTGCCGCGCTGCCCGAGATCGACGCCGTGATCGCCGGGCACAGCCAT
>JBKBRG010000442.1:0-2650 GCA_046292325.1 Tabrizicola sp. | reverse complement strand
GGCCGAATAGGTGTTGCCCGCCCGGGCGGCAAAGGCGCGCAGGCCGAACCATTCATAGGCCAGATCGCCGAAGGGAATGTATTCGCCGAAGGGCACGAGATGCGCCTTGTCATATCGCGCGGTCTCCCGCCCGTCGCCCTCCAGCACCCGGATCGAGTTGTAGAACCGCCCCGCCTCCTCGCGCTGGATGCCCACCGCGACCGGCCGCCCGTCCGAGGCGGCGGCCACCATGCCGGCCACCGAGGGCGCATATTCCAGCATGTAGGGCACCGCCGTTTCCGGCCAGAGCGTCAGATCGGCCGGGCCGCCCTCGGCCGTCAGGTCCAGAAGCCGGCCAAGGTGCATGTCTGCCAGCGACTGGTCCCATTTCAGCGACTGCTCGGCATCGGGCTGCACCAGCCGCACCACGCCCTCGCGCGGGGGCGGCAGCGGCTGGGCCAGCCGCCAGTTGCCGAAGCCCCAGGCCGCGGCCAGAAGGACGGCGGCCAGCGCCAGCCCTCGGCCGCGCCACTGGGTGGCAAGCATGGCCAGGGTCAGGGTCAGAAGGCTCAGCCCGGACGGCCCGGCCAGGGCGGCCAGCTGATCGACCGGCGTGCCGATCCAGACATGGCCCGCCATCGCCCAGGGAAAACCGGTGAAGATCACGCCGCGCAGCCATTCCAGCGCGACGAAGGCCAGGACGAAGCCCGGCGCCGGCCCAGGGGCCAGCCGCCCCAGCACCGCCGCCCCGGCCCAGAAGAGGCCCAGCCCGAAGGACAGAAGCACCACCGCGAAGGGCGCCATCCAGCCATGGCGCGCGATGTCGATCAGGAAGGGCTCGACGATCCAGCTCAACGCAACGGCGAAGTGGCCCGCCCCGGCGAAGAGCCCGCTCAGGAAGGCTCCGCGCGCGTCCCGCAGGCGACCCAGAAGCCAGATCAGCCCCGCCGTCGCCGCCAGCGTCGCCCACCAGAAACCCAGGGGCGCCTGCCCCAGCGCGGCCAGCGCGCCCAGGGCAAAGGCCAGCACCAGCCGCCGCCGGCCCTCGGTCCAATGCTGCACCATGCGCTACCCGGCCGACAGAGCTTTGGCCGCCGCAGCTGCCGGAAGATGCACGCGCAGCCGCTTGATCCGGCGCGGATCGGCCTCGACGATCTCGAACTGCACGCCGCTTTCGTGCTCGATCACCTCGCCCCGTGCCGGCACCCGGCCCGAGCGCACAAAGACCAGGCCGCCCAGCGTGTCGATCTCCTCGTCCTCTTCCCCCATCCGCAGCGGAAGGCCGAGCGCGGCCTCGATCTCCTCCAGGGGTGCCGTGGACTGCGCGAGGATCACGCCGGGCTTCTCCTCCTTCCACAGCGCGCCCTCGTCCTCGTCATGTTCGTCCTCGATCTCGCCGATCACGGTCTCGATCAGATCCTCGATCGTCACCAGCCCGTCCACGCCGCCGTATTCGTCGATGACCAGCGCCATGTGGACCCGTTCCTTCTGCATCTTCTGCAACAGGACGCCGGTCGGCATCGACGGAGGGGCATAAAGGATCGGGCGCAGCAGCCGCTTCAGGCTGAACCGGCCCGTGGCGCCGAAGCCGTGCTGTAGCGCAAGGTCCTTCAACAGCACCAGCCCCTGCGGATGGTCGAGCGTGCCCTTGTAGACCGGCAGCCGGCTGAAGCCATGTTCGCGGAAGGTCTCGACCAGTTCGTCCTTGCCGATGTCCAGCGGCACGGCCACGATCTCGGCCTTGGGGATGGCCACGTCATCGACCCGCATCCGGCGCAGCGCATGCAAACCCTGCGGCGCCGGAGCATCCCCCGGCGCGACCGGGGCTGCGGCCGGTTCGGATGAAGACCCGAACGCGGAAAGAAGCCTGCCGAAAAAGCCGCGATGGCCCTGGTCTGAGGCGGGATCATCGGTCACTGCCAGCGCGCCCTGCGCCGCGTTAGACCCGTCGGTGCTACTGCCCATCGGTCCTTTGTCCAGAAGACACCCGTCCGGCGGGTGCAAGGCTCAATATGGGTCAGAAACCCCGAGGCTTGCAAGTATGCGCACCTCCAGCGCCTCCATCAGCGCGGCATCCTCGTCCTCGATGTGGTCATAGCCGAGGAGATGCAGGACCCCGTGGACCAGCAGATGCGTGACATGGTCTGCCATGGTCTTGCCCTGCTCTTCCGCCTCGCGCGCACAGGTTTCCCAGGCGATGGCGATGTCGCCCAGGTGTTCGGGATCGTCCGCCGCACCCGGCTCGGGCAGGGCCGGCGCTTCGCCCGCCACCTCGGCCCCACGTTCCTGCGAAGGCCAGCTCAGCACATTGGTGGGGGCGGGCTTGCCGCGGAAATCGGCATTCAGGACGGCGATCCGCGCGTCGTCGCAGCCCATCAGGCTGACCGAGAAGCCGTCCGGCCCCAGCCCGAGCCCGGCAAGCGCGGCACGTCCAGCGCGCTCGGCCAGGGCCGGCAGCCCAAGCCCGTCCCAGCGCCTGTCCTCGATCACCGTCTCGACCAGATCCATGCCTGCCCCCTAACGCCACCCCGCGCCGGACGCAAACCGAATCGCGCGCCGGCGGCGCAACTCATCCAATCGTCGTCGCCCTGCGCCGCCGCCCAGGGGCGCCATGGCCGCCTGACGCCATGGCGGACCCAGCCTCGCCTGCGGCGTGCGCAGTCGGGCAAGA
>JBKBRG010000441.1:0-2651 GCA_046292325.1 Tabrizicola sp. | reverse complement strand
TCACGATGATCGCCAGCCACCCCGTCCAGCCAGGCAGAAGGCCGGACTGGAACAGCGCGAAGGCCGGGATGAAGACATAGGTCAGGTAATCGACGATCAGGTCCATCAGGACCCCGTCATAGGTCGGCCAGTTCTTGCGCACGTCATACCTGCGCGCCAGGGGACCGTCGATCCCGTCCACGATCAGCGCGACCACCAGCCAGAGGAACATCAGGCTCCAGTCCTCCTTCACCGCGGCCAGCATGGCGAACATCGCCAGCACCGCGCCGGTGGCGGTGAGCAGATGGACGGACAGGGCTTTCAGACGTGGGCTCATGGGGACTTGATCGCCGATTACGGGGCAGGGCGCAACAGGGGGCCGCGCGGCTCAGGCGCGGGGGTGGGCTTTTTCGTAGACCTCCATCAGCCGCGCGGCATCGACGGCGGTATAGGCCTGGGTGGTGGACAGCGAGGCATGGCCCAGCAGCTCCTGGATCGCGCGCAGGTCGCCGCCGGCCGACAGCAGATGCGTGGCAAAGCTGTGGCGCAGCGCATGCGGCGTGGCGGTGGCCGGCAGACCGAGGCGCAGGCGCGCGCGCTCCATCGCAGCCTGGATCAGGCGGGGGTTCACCGCCCCGCCGCGCGCGCCGCGGAACAGGGGGGCGTCGGGCGCAAGCTCGAAGGGGCAGCGGGCCACATAGTCCGCCACCGCCTGCGCCGCTGCCGGGATCACCGGCACCAGCCTGGTCTTGCCGCCCTTGCCGGTGATGCGCAGCACGCCCGGCAGCGGATGGTCGGCGCCGGTCAGCGCCAGCGCCTCGGAAATGCGCAGTCCCAGGCCATAAAGCAGCGTGGCGACCGCCGTGTCGCGCGCTGCGATCCAGTCCTCGCGCGCATCGGCGCCGATTTCGGTCAGGATCGCCCCGGCGCCCTCCTCGCTCAGCGGGCGGGGCAACTTGCGGCGGAACCTCGGGGCGCGGGCCGAAAGGACCGTGGCCGCATCCGCATCGCAGCGGTCGGCCGCCCAGGCGGTGAAGCCCTTGACCGCCGACAGCGCGCGGGCCAGCGACCGGGCCTACAGGCCACGCCCGCGTTCCTCGGCCATCCAGGCGCGCAGGTCCGACTGGCTTGCCCTTGCGACCGAGGCGATGCCCTCGGCCCCGCCGCGATGGGCGGCCAGGAACTTCAGATAGCGCGCGACATCGCGGCGGTAGGCCTCGATCGTGTTCGTCGCCGCCCCTTCCAGCGCGGCCAGTTGCGACAGCCACTGCGCCAGCGCCGCCCCCAGCGCAGGGGGCAGGAAGGGGTCGATCAGCCCAGCCACCGGCGCATCGCCCGCTCGAAGACCCCGGCGAAGAAGGCCAGAAGGTCGGTGCCATGGGTGGACTTGAACTGGTTCGGATCCTCCGAGGCAAAGACCAGCATCCCCGGCAGCCGCCCGGGGCCGAGATCCAGCTTCATCAGCGCCTCGGAGCGGATGTCGTCGGCCAGCGGGCCATAGAAGGCCGCGGCAAGCCCCGTGACCGCGCGCAGCACCACCGGCCGGCCCGGCCCGTTGCGGCCGTTGGTCAGGTAATGGCCGACGAAACCGCCGGGCACCACCCGCAACACCTCGCCCAGACGGCGCAGCACCGGGTCCGACTCGCCATCCTGCTGCAAGGTCTCCAGGACCAGCCGCACATGATCGACCCGCAGGATCTGCGCCACCTCGCCGGTCAGGCTGGCGATGAAGGCCTCGAAATCCGCGGGCTCCAGCAAGTGCAGCACCGCGCGGTGCACCTGGTTGGTGCCGGCGAGGTTCTCGTAGGCCGCGGCGATGACCGAGCGGTGGGTGTCCTCCAGCCGGTCGAGTCGTGCCTCCAGCCGCTGCATGGCGATGCCGCGCAGGTCCACGACATTCTCGCCCAGGGCGCGTTCGTTGGCGGCAACGAGGGCGTTCATCACGTCGCGGTCGTCCAGAAGACGTTCCGGCTCGGCAAGGATGCGCGCGCGCAGGTCGGGTTCGATCATCGGCGGGTCTCGGGCGGTTCTTGCATCGCTTTGCGGGACTATAGGCCGAAGCCGCGGCCTCTGGCGACAGTCCACACGGCCGCGCGCGGCGGGCTGTGCGTTCCCTGCAACAGCCGGCCTACAGGAAGCTCTGCGGATCGATGTCCACCGCCAGCCGCAGATCCTTCGGCACCTTGACCTGCGCCAGCCATTCCGCCAGCGCCGCCTGCAAGGGCGCCCCCTTCTCCGCCTTCACCAGAAGCCGCACCCGGTGCCGTCCCCGCACCCTTGCGATCGGCGCGGGCGCCGGCCCCCAGAGCTCGGCCCCGATCCGGCGCAGCGGCTCGGCCCGCCGCGCGAGTTCCGCCCCGAAATCGAACACCTGCGCGAGGTCGGTCGAGGACAGGATGATCCCCGCCATCCGCCCATAGGGTGGGACGCCCGAGGCCCTCCGCTCGGCCGCCTCGGCCCGCCAGAAGGCCTCTTCGTCGCCGCCAAGAATGGCCCGGATCACCGGATGGTCGGGCTGATGCGTCTGGAGCCAGGCCTCGCCCCGCCGCTCTGCCGTCCGCCCCGCCCGCCCCGCGACCTGGCGCATCAGCTGGAAGGTCCGCTCTGCCGCCCGCAGGTCCGACCCTTGCAAACCCAGATCAGCGTCGATCACCCCCACCAGCGTAAGGAGC
>JBKBRG010000440.1:0-2653 GCA_046292325.1 Tabrizicola sp. | reverse complement strand
CGAGGTCGGCCCGCAGAACGAAAACGAAAACGGCCCCCGAGGGGGCCGTCGTTCACCGCGGAGTCATCGTGGAGGCGCGGCCCGGAGTCGAACCGGGCTGAACGGATTTGCAAGCCCCACCAAGCACTTACATCCACTTCGGAACGCAGCTTGAGAGGATTGTAGAGGGTCGACGAGGGCCACGAAAGCGGGTTCGTGGTGGCCGGTAGAACAATAAGCCTCTGTTGAATTCCGAGTGGGTGAGCCAAGGGGAGTTCAGGCCAAGGACCGGGGTCAAGGGCGGGCGAAGCTCGGCGCAGCGAACCCTTGACGCCGGGTCTTGGCCGGTACGCTGACCGTCGTGGCCGATGCGGCATGCTGACGCATCGGCCATGACGAGCGGGAGCGATTGAGATGCATGACAGGTTGTTCGAAGCGGCGCTGGGCATCGCCGCGCCATGGTTCGTCGCCGCCGTGCGCTTCGACGAGGCCTCCAAGGTGCTGACGGTGGGCGTCGACTTTGCTGCCGGCAGCCGCTTCGCGGTCGAAGGCGTTGCCGGTGAGCACCCCGTGCACGACACACTCATCAAGACCTACCGGCACTTGAACTTCTTCCAGCACGAGTGCGTGCTCGAGGTGCGCACGCCGCGGATGAAGCTGCCCGACGGGCGGGTCGTGCTGGTCAAGCCGCCGTTTGCGGGCAAGCTGTCGGGCTTCACGCTGCTGTTCGAGGCGCTGGTGCTGATGCTCAGCGCGCAGATGCCCTTTGCCGCCGTGGCGCGCATCGTGGGCATCTCGGCGTACCGGGTGCTGGCCATCTGCCGGCGCTATGTGGCGCTGGCGCTCGAGCAGGCCGACTTCAGCCAGGTCAAGGCGCTGGCCATCGACGAGACCTCGCGCACCAAGGCTCACCACTACATCACGCTGGCGGCCGATGCGCTCGAGCGCAGAGTGCTGGCCGTGGCCCCGGGGCGCGAGCTCAAGACCATCGAGGCGATCGCCAGCGAGCTGGCCGCACACGGCTGCGCGCCCGAGCAAGTCGAATCGGTCAGCATCGACATGTCGCCGGCGTTCATCAAGGGCTGCACCGAGCAACTGCCCAACGCGCGCATTACCTTCGACAAGTTCCACGTCGTCTGGCACGCCAACGCGGCAGTGGACAAGATGCGGCGCATCGAGCAGCGTGCCGACAAGTCCCTCAAGGGCCTGCGCTGGTCGCTGCTGAAGGACCGCGCCAGCCTCAAGCCCGAGGCCGCCGCCGACCTGGATGCGCTCATCGCCCGCATGAGCACGGTGCGCACCGCGCGCGCCTGGGTCTACAAGGAGCAGTTGCGCGAGATCCTCGAGCGCAAGCAGATCAATGTCGTGCGCGCGATGCTGCGGCACTGGTGTGCCTGCGTCATGCGCTCCAAGGTCGAGCCGATGAAGGAGGTCGCCGCGCTCGTGCGCCGCCACCTCGAGGGCATCGTCGCCTGGGCCCAGACGCGCCAGACCAACGGCTTCCTCGAGGCGCTCAACGGCCTGTTCCAGGCCGCCAAGCGTCGCGCCAGAGGCTACACGAGCTTCCAGACGATCAGGACCGTCATCTTCCTGATCGCCGGCAAGCTCGACTTCCGCGCGCTCAACCCTCATGCCCCGCAACCCACTTGAAATTCAACAGAGCCTTTTTTTTGCTCTCCGCCCGACTTCAAGCGCGGTTGGAGGCGTCACGCATTGACCGCAAGGCATTTGGCCCCGATTGCGGCCGCGTTTTTCGTCATCTGCACATGACGTCCGGCGTTAGGCTCTCGGCTGAAACCTCGTGGGCAGACCATGAGCGGCGGCCAAAGTCAGGTCGGTTTCGACGCCGAAGCCCACACTCCTCGCACCATGCCGCGGACCTTGATCCATTACACCGTCACGCCGCCAGGTATCGGGTGGACCCGACGAGGTGTCGTTGTAGGGCTTTGCGGGCTGATGCTGGCCGGCGCGAGAGTCGCGCATGCAGACATCGCCCTCCAACTCGCCCAGAGCGTGTTCGACCGCCCCGCCGGCCGCGACATGAGCACGCTAAGCCGCATGGAGCTGACCGAGAAGGGCCGCGCCCCGCGAGTCCGTGAGGTAGCCACCTACCGCCTCGACAAGGGCAACGGCGAGGCCGACAACCTACTCCGCTTCCTAGCCCCTGAAGACATCGCCGGCACCGGCCTGCTGAGCAGCGGCAAGGCGGACGGCAGCACCGACCAGTGGCTGTACCTGCCCGAGCTCGACCGCGTGCGCCGCATCGCCGGCGACCGCAAGGGCGGTCGCTTTGTCGGCTCCGACCTCTATTACGAGGACCTGCAGGAACGCAAGCCCAGCATGGACCGCCACCGGCTGCTGGGCCAGGACACGCTCGACGGCGTGGCCTGCCAGATGCTCGAAAGCGTGCCGGTGGACCCGTCGAACTCGGTCTACCGCAAGCGCGTCAGCTGGATCGACCCGCAGGCGGCGATGGTGCTGCGCATCGATTACTACGAGAAAGACGACACCCGCCCGAGCAAGCGCTGGGTGGCGCTAGAGCGCAAGAAGATCCAGGGCTACTGGACGGTGACCGACAGCCGCGTCACCGATCTGACCACCGGACACGAGACGCGCCTGGTCGTGCAGGTGGCCCGTTACGATCGGCGCCTGCCCGCGCGCCTATTCACGTCGC
>JBKBRG010000439.1:512-2656 GCA_046292325.1 Tabrizicola sp. | reverse complement strand
CTCCGGAGGAAGGTAAAACCAGGTCATGCATGTCACGCAGCGGTCTTGCGCTTTCGCGCGGGTTCGGGGGCGGCGTCCGTGTCCGGCGTATCGGTGTCGTCGTCCAGTCGCTCGGTTCTCACCTCAGCGAAGGTCCGACCGTCGCCGTCGAGGATCGCGTCCTTGCCGGTTTCGGCCTGCCAGCGTTCAACCGCGACATCGATATAGGCGGGACTGATTTCCATCGCGAAGACCCGGCGACCGTTGGCTTCGCCCGCCATGATCTGCGATCCGGAGCCGCAGAACGGCTCATAGCAGAGGCCGCCACGGGCGACGTGCTGGCGCATCGGGATGCCGAAGGCGTCGAGCGGTTTCGGCGTCGGGTGGTCGGGCCGGTCGTCCTTGGCGAAGGACGGCATCTCCCACGTGGAGGGAAGCGTCTGCTCGGCCACCTTCGGCGGACGGTTGGGGCGGCGCCAGCCCATGAAGCAGGGCTCGTGCTTCCAGAGGTAATGCGAGCGGGTCAGGACACCCCGGTCCTTCACCCAGATGATCTGCTGATGGACGAAGGCGCCGGCCTTCTCCCAGCAGGCTTCCAGCATCGCCTGGCGGCGCGAGGCGTGCCAGCAGTACCAGGCGGCGTCCTCGGCGATGGCCTCGGCGACCGCCGCGGCGATGAAGCCGTCGTAGAGTTCCGCTCCCTGCGAACTGTCGTCCCAGGTCGTGCCATAGGACGCCGACCAGTCCTTGTTTCGCGTCGGATGGTTCGAGCCGTCGTAGTCCACCAGATAGGGCGGGTCGGTCGCGAACAGGATCGCCCGCTCGCCATTCATCAGGCGGCGCACGTCGGCAGCGCTGGTGCTGTCGCCGCACAGCAGGCGGTGATCGCCAAGGATCCACAGATCGCCGGTGCGCGCCGCAGGATTGCGCGGCGGTTCAGGGATGGTCACCGGCGGCACGGAGCCACCGGCGCCACCTTCTTCACCGTCGTCTTCCGCGACGTAGGCCAACAGCTTGTCGAGCTCGCCATCGGAGAAGCCGACCAGCGACAGGTCGAAATCCTCGGCCAAGAGGTCGTTCAGTTCCGCCGACAGCAGCGCCTCGTCCCAGGTGCCGAGTTCGGTCAGCTTGTTATCCGCGATGCGGTACGCCCGGCGCTGTGCCTCCGTCAGATGCCCCAGCACGATCACCGGCGCTTCCGTCAGCCCGAGCCGCGTCGCGGCCAGCACGCGCCCGTGGCCCGCGATCAGTTCGCCGTCCTCGGCGACGAGGCAGGGCACGGTCCAGCCGAACTCGGCCATGCTGGCGGCGATCTTGGCGACCTGGTCCGCGCCATGCGCTTTCGCGTTCTTCGCGTAGGGCTGGAGGCGCGACAGCGGCCACATCTCGATCGCGTCCGGGGCGAAGCTCAGCGTCATGGTGGGCAAGGTTCCTCGGTCGTGTGAATGCCGGTGGCTTCCGGACTCCGGATGCCGGGCCGGACCCACACGGGGTCCAGCGGCCACCAGCGGTGTCCGGTCGGAAGGCCAGCGTTCATTGGTGTTTGTGCGGGGCTCGGGTGGCTCCGGCTTCCGGGTGGCTTCCCAAAAAACCGGCCCTGTCGCTGGCGATGTCCCGCGCTTCGCCCGCCAGCATACGAATATCGCCAGGAAGGAACCGGAAACTGCCGTGGGCTGGACCCCGGCCGGACCCTCGCTGGATACCGGGGTCCGGAAGGCCCCCGTCAACGCAAAGGGGAGAGCGAGCTTTCCAGCGCACTCTCCCCATCTTGCCTCCGGAATAGCACGGATATGTTGCAGATGTCGAAGGGAAAAGTGTTGCAACACATTGGAGTCACTGCGCATTCAGGCGCGCGGCGATCTTGGTCAGCGCCAGTTGCCAGTGACGCCATGCGGTCGTGCGGTCGCAGCCGAGCTCACCGCTGATCTGCTTCCACGGCACGCGGGCGGCACGCGACCAGACCAGCTTGCGCTCCGCCTCCTCGATCCAGAGCACCCAGTCGAAGGTCTGCTCGAGCCGGGTGATCGCGGCGGCCGAGGGCCAGACCCGCATCGGCTGGGGTTCCATCGCCGCGATCTCGCGGCTGGTCCGCACGATGTCGGGCCAGGTGTTGAAGTAGCCCTGCGCCTTCACCGGCGGCAGCTTGCGCAGGGTGCGGAACGCCT
>JBKBRG010000439.1:0-502 GCA_046292325.1 Tabrizicola sp. | reverse complement strand
ACGCTCGGGCCAGGTGAGGCGGTCGTCATCGGCGGAGACCGCGAGGACGCCCTGTTCCTGCCAGCCCTCGCGCTTGACCTGTTCGGGATCCCGGCGTCGGCCGCCGTAGCCGTGGGGATGCCATCTCATGCGACACCTCCCTTCGTCTCGATCGCCCAGAGCAGGATGGCGATGGCGTCGGCCTCGTTGTCGTCGGCCGGGCTGAAGCCGCGGGCGCGGACGGCGGCGACCATGGCGGCCTTGTTGGCGTTGCCCTTGCCCGAGGCGTGGCGCTTGATCGTGCCGACCGGGACGCCCTCGTAGGGAACGCCGCGCAGCTCGGCCCATGCGGTCAGCGTGGCCATGAGCCCGCCGTAGATGTGGCTCGCGTCGGTGCCAGCGTGGCGGCGTACTTCCTCGAACCAGATGGCGGCGACGGGCCCCGACAGCCGGTCGACCTCGGTCAGCCAGTTGGTGAAGCGCAGGTAGCGCATGCCACCGCCGTCGAAGCGGCCGGGGCGCA
>JBKBRG010000438.1:0-2658 GCA_046292325.1 Tabrizicola sp. | reverse complement strand
GGTTGCGCCGCGGCCTGCTGCTGCGCCAGGATCTGCCGCATCATCGCTTCCTGCTCTTCCCGGGTTACGGGACGGATGCGCGACAACTGCCGCGTGACCTGTTCGCGCAGGCTGTTCAGCAGGCCCTCGAACAGCTGGAAGGCCTCGGTCTTGTATTCGTTCAGCGGGTCGCGCTGGGCATAGCCGCGGAAGCTGACCACCGACCGCAGATGTTCAAGGCGCAACAGGTGCTCGCGCCACTTCGTGTCGATGGATTGCAGAAGCACCTGCTTCTCGATGTTCTGCATCGTGGCCAGGCCGAAGGCTTCGGTCTTCTCGGCCATCATCCTGTCCGATGCCTCGACGATCCGTTCACAGATCACCGCCTGGTCCACGCCTTCCTCGGCAGCCCAGTCGGCGATCGGCAGGTCGAGGTTCAGCACGTCGCGGACCGCGGCCGTCAGACCCTCGGTATCCCAGGCGTCCGGGTAGGACTTGGGCGGCATGTTCAGATCGACCAGGTCCTCGATCACCTGGTGGCGCATGTCGGCGGCCACGTCTGCAACGTGATCGGCCTGCATGATCTCCATCCGCTGCTCGAAGATCGCCTTGCGCTGATCGTTCATCACGTCGTCGAACTTCAGCAGCTGCTTGCGGATGTCGAAGTTGCGCGCCTCGACCTTGGCCTGTGCCTTTTCCAGGCTCTTGTTGACCCAGGGGTGAACGATGGATTCGCCTTCCTGCATCCCCAGCGTGGACAGGATCTTGTCCAGCCGTTCGGATCCGAAGATCCGCATCAGGTCATCCTCCAGGCTCAGGAAGAAGGCCGACCGGCCCGGGTCGCCCTGCCGGCCCGAGCGGCCGCGCAGCTGGTTGTCGATCCGGCGGCTTTCGTGGCGTTCGGTGCCCAGCACGAAGAGGCCACCGGCGGCCTTGACCGCCTCTTCCTCGGCCTTGTGCTCGGCCTCGATCCGGGCGCGGATGGCGACATGGTCGCCGTGGGGGTCGGCGGCGATGGCCTCCATCACCTTGAACTCGACATTGCCGCCCAGCTTGATGTCGGTGCCGCGGCCGGCCATGTTGGTGGCGATGGTGACCGCGCCCAGCTTGCCGGCGTCGGCGACGATCTTGGCTTCCTGCTCGTGCTGGCGCGCGTTCAGCACGTTGTGCGGGATGCCGGCGCCCTTCAGCAGGGCCGAAAGCTGTTCCGACTTCTCGATCGAGGTGGTGCCGACCAGGATCGGCTGGCCCTTCCCATGCGCTTCCTTGATCGCCTTCAGGATGCCGTCGTATTTCTCGCGCGCGGTGCGGAACACCTGATCATGTTCGTCGATCCGGGCGACGGGGCGGTTGGTCGGCACTTCGACCACACCGAGGCCATAGATCTCGCGGAATTCCTCGGCCTCGGTCGCAGCGGTGCCGGTCATGCCGCCCAGCTTTTCGTAAAGCCGGAAATAGTTCTGGAAGGTGACGCTGGCATAGGTCACGTTCTCGGGCTGGATCCTGACGCCTTCCTTGGCCTCGATCGCCTGGTGCAGCCCGTCCGACAGGCGGCGACCCTTCATCATCCGGCCGGTGAATTCGTCGATCAGCATCACCTCGCCGTCGCGGACGATATACTGCTGGTCCTTGAAGAACAGCTTGTGCGCCCGCAGCGCCTGGTTGACGTGGTGCACGATCGAGGTGCTTTCGGCGGCGTAGAGGCTCTGCCCCTCGGGCAGGATCCCCGCCTTGCGCAGCAGATCCTCGATCACGTCGTTGCCTTCTTCCGTCAGGGTCACGCCGCGGGTCTTCTCGTCCACCGCGTAATGTTCCGGTTGCAGAAGCGGGATCACCTTGTCCACCGCCTGATACAGCGGGCTGCGGTCCTGGCTGGGACCCGAGATGATGAGAGGCGTCCGCGCCTCGTCGATCAGGATGCTGTCCACCTCGTCGACGATGGCATAGTAGTGCCCGCGCTGCGCCATGTCCTCCAGCGAGGACTTCATGTTGTCGCGCAGGTAGTCGAAGCCCAGTTCGTTGTTCGTCGCATAGGTGATGTCGGCGCGGTAGGCCGCCATCTTTTCCGCGTCGGGCTGGTGCGAATAGACGACGCCCGTGGTCATGCCGAGCTGGGCATAGACCTTGCCCATCCATTCGGCATCGCGCTTGGCAAGATAGTCGTTCACCGTCACGACGTGCACGCCCCGGCCGGTCAGCGCGTTCAGGTAGGCCGCGAAGGCCGCGACCAGGGTCTTGCCCTCGCCGGTCTTCATTTCCGAGATGTTGCCCTGGTGGAGGAACATCGCGCCCTTCAGCTGCACGTCGAAGGCCCGCAGGCCCAGCGCCCGCCGCGCCGCCTCGCGGCAGTTGGCAAAGGCTTCCGGCAGGATCGCATCCAGGCTTTCCCCGCCCTCCTGCACCCGCTTCTGGAACTCGCGCGTCCGGGCGATGATGCCTTCGTCCGACAGCGCCTGAAACTCGGGTTCCAGCGCGTTGATCTGCGCCACCACCGGGCGGACCGACTTTATCTTGCGGTCGTTCGGCGTGCCGAACATCTTCCGCGCGAGCGTTCCCAGACCCAGCATTTCATCTCCCGAAGGGCAGCTTCTGACAGCATCGTGTGACCCTTGGGCTTGCCCGGCCCCGACAGCTTCCCTAGAAGGGCCTGTGTATGACCGGATGGCCCCGCTTCACGCG
>JBKBRG010000437.1:0-2664 GCA_046292325.1 Tabrizicola sp. | reverse complement strand
CCAGGAACGAGATCGCATCGTCGTTCACCATCGTCGGCGACATGTCGAACAGGATGACATCCGGCCGCAGGCGGGTCTCGATCTCGTCGATCATGTCGGCGGTGCGGGTCGCGGACAGCAGTTCGGCCGGGCTGGCGATGGGAGTGCTGCTGACGGCGAAGGCGAGGTTCGGCGCGCAGCGGCGGATGTGCCGCAAGTCCAGCACCCCCGAGGCCAGCATGCCGCCGAATTCCGGCCCCGGCTCCAGTCCCAGGATCGACAGCAGCGAGGGATGCCGCAGGTCCAGTTCGATCAGCAGCACGCGGGTGTCGGCCATGCGCGAAAGACTGAAAGCCAGGTTCAGCGCGATCGTGGACTTGCCGCAGCCCGGAGTGGGCGAGGTGATCGCAACCCTGGTCCAGCCGTTGGTCCGCAGCGTCCGGATCATGTTCGTGCGCATCAGGTCGAAGCTGGCGGCGCTCTGGCCGGGGTGCATCGCCACGATCCGGTTCTGTTCCAGCCGCCTGGGATCAAGCACCACTTCCGCAAGGTCGTGCCAGGGGCCGCTTTCGATCTGTTTCGCGGCACCGGGCTTGGCACCCTGCATCTTGCGGTCGCGCGCGGCCCGCGCCTTCGCGAGTGCCGATTGTATCCGTTCCATGTCGTCCTACTCGGTCGTGCCAGAGGCCGCCGGCGCGGCGACCTCGCTGAGATCTGGTGCCTGGGTCGCCTGCCCGAAGAGAGAATTGATCGGCGTGATGTAGATGTGGACGAGCAGCATCAGGATCGGGATGTTGATCAGGAAGACCGCCAGCAGTGCCAGGCTCCCGGGGAAGGCCGACCGACGCCGGCGGGCGCCCTCCAGCACGCCGACCGTTCCGAAGGCCGGGGCCCCGATCACCCTGGCCAGTTCCGACGGCCGCCGGATCGTCTGGTTCGTCACCTCCAGCAGGAAGAGCAAGGCACCCGACAGGATGACCCCTGCCCCGAAGGCCGCGATCGAGATGCGCTTGCGATTCGGTTCGGCCCGGAAGACCGGGGGAACCGCCTTCTCGATCATGGTGATGCGCTGGCCGCGATCCGTCGCCTCGATCCGGTTGCCCATGCGGGCCTCGGACAGGCTGGCGACCGCCTGTTCGTACTGGACGCGCAGGGTTTCGTAGTTGTTGCGCAACTCGGCCAGCTTGATCGAATTGCCGGGGGTCGCCTGGATGCTGCGTTCGAGATCGGCCACTTCCTGTTCGATCTGAGCCTTCTGCTCGGCGAGGAACTGGATCTGCCCGTCGATGTCCAGCATCTGCACCTGGAAGGGTGTCAGCCGCCCGCCGCCAAGGGCGTCACGCTGTTCCTTGACGGCCTCTTCCAGCGCGCTGACCTCGTTCTGCAAGGCCTTGACCCGCGGGTTCGTGGGCGACAGCACGACCAGCGCCGAGGCCAGTTCCTGCCGGGCTCGTTCCAGGCGTTCCTCTTCGGGCGTGCGGGCGTCGGCGGTGGTGACGATCCGTCCGGTGCGATCGTAAAGCTCGGTCAGCCGCTGGCGTCTGTCGCGCAGGCTGGCAAGATCGCGGTCCAGCTGCAAGAGACGTTCCTGCTGGGCGGCCTGCCGGGTGCGGCGGAATTCAAGGCTTTCGGGCAGGGCATCGCGGTTGGCCTGCTCGAACTCCAGGATCTTGGCATTCTGCTGGCCCAGCTCTTCGGTCAGCCGTTCGACTTCCTGCGTGAAGAAGGCCAGCGTGCTGGCCGAGGCCCCGGTGCGCAGTTCCGTGCTCCACTGCACGATCTGTTCGGCGATGTCGTTGGTGACGTTTGCGGACAGTTCGGGTTCCGATGCGCCGACAGAGACGGTCACGACCCCGGTATTGCCCTGGGTGTTCGGCATGTAGATCGAGACGCGGCTGACCATGTCGACCAGCTTCTGTTCGTCCGTCATCTTCCCGGCGTCGGCGAAAAGGTCGTGGCGCTCGGCAATCGCCAGAAGGTTGTCGCGGGTCATGATCCGCTGCCGGATCGCCAGCAGGATCTCGTCCGCGGTCGAGCGCACCGTCGAGGCGGCCAGTTCGTCGGGGATCTGGGCATTCTCGATCAGAAGCCGCGCCTCGGCGCGGAACACCGGCGGCAGCGATACGGCATAGAGGATCCCCGCCGCGGTCGTCGTGAAGATGATCGCGGCGATGATCGGAAGCCGACGCAGGATCAGGGAAAGGTAGAAACGCAAATCAAGCGCCATTCAGGTCTTCTCACTCGTCTCGCATGGGGCAGATGCCGAAAAGAACACGCCGTCGTCCAACACCTGCTGCAGGATGGCCGGAGTGACCAGGTGCCGTCCCTTGGTAAAGGCATAGACCATCGCCAGGTCGCAGAGCTGGTTGACCAGCCGCGGCACACCCTTGGTCTGTTCGTAGATCATCGCGATGGCAGGCCCGGTGAAGATCCGCCGATCGCATCCGGCCACGCTCAGACGGTGGGGAATATAGCCCCGCAGCGTCTTCAGGTCCATCGCCCCCAGGTGATAGCTGGCCGCCACACGCTGCGCGAACTGCCGCATTTCGGGCCGCGACACCATTTCGCGCAGCTCGGGCTGGCCGATCAGCACCAGTTGCAGCACCTCGTCCTTGCCCGAGTTGATGTTGATGAACATCCGCAGCTCTTCCAGCGCCTCGGCCGACAGGTTCTGCGCCTCGTCGA
>JBKBRG010000436.1:0-2667 GCA_046292325.1 Tabrizicola sp. | reverse complement strand
AGCGGTGGGCCTCGCGGTTGCCCTCCAGCGCATAGCCCATGAAGGTCTGGTAAAAGCCGCAGTCCATCCGGCCGCCACGGATCACGCTGTCGAAAGTGGCGGTGGAGATGCCGACCTTGGCGGCAACGGCCAGCGCCTCGGCATAGATCGCGGCATAGCCGAGCGAGAGGAAGTTGTTCAGAAGCTTCATCCGGTGGCCGTCGCCGACCCGGCCGATGTGGACGATCCTGCCGGCCCAGGTGGCGATGACGGGCCGGATGCGGGCAAAGACTTCGGGGGCCGCGCCCACCATGCAGTCGAGCGTGCCCTCCCAGGCCTCTTTCGGGGTGCGGGACAGGGGGGCATCGGCGAAGTGGATGCCCTTGGCGAGAAGGTCGGCGGCGAGGCGTTCGGTCACGGTCGGGTCGGAGGTGGAGCAGTCCACGATCACCGCGCCGGGTTTCAGGTGCGGGGTCATCTTCGCCACGGCCTCGGCCACCTGCGGCGAGCCGGGGAGGGTCAGGAAGACGATGCTCGCGCGGGCGGCGAGCTCTTCGATGCCGGCCTCGGTGGCCCCACGCGCGATCAGATCGTCCACCGGGGCGCGGTTGCGGTGGGCGGTGACGGTCAGGGGGTAGCCCTTCTCGACGATGTTCTTCGCCATGCCGTGGCCCATCAGGCCGGTGCCGATGAAGCCGATGTGTTCCTGGGTCATTCGGGAATCTCCTTTCGGCGGAGAGTGCGGCAGGGCGGCCGGGTTGACAATCCCGGCGGGGCAGGGCGGACTGCGGGTGGATCAAGGGGAGAACGCGATGTTCCGTGCGCTGGTGCTGGAGAAGGAAGGCGATGCCGCCGTGGCCCATGTCCGCGAGCTGGAGGACAGCGCATTGCCTGCGGGCGATGTGACCGTGGCGGTGGACTATTCGACCCTGAACTACAAGGACGGGCTCGCGCTGTCGCCGAATGGCGGCGGGATCGTGCGGAACTGGCCACATGTGGCCGGGATCGACTTTGCCGGGACGGTCGAAGCGTCGGAGGACACCCGCTACAGGCCCGGCGACAGGGTGATCCTGACCGGCTGGCGGGTGGGAGAGACCCATTGGGGCGGCTATGCCCAGAAGGCGCGGGTCAGGGCAGACTGGCTGGTGCCGCTGCCCGAGGGCCTGACCACGAAACAGGCGATGGCGGTGGGGACGGCCGGTTTCACGGCCATGCTGGCGGTGATGGCGCTGGAAGAGCACGGCCTGACGCCGGCGAAGGGTGAGGTGCTGGTCACCGGGGCCGCGGGCGGCGTGGGGTCGGTGGCGGTCGCCCTCCTGGGCCGGCTTGGCTATCAGGTGGCGGCGGTCACCGGACGGCCCGAGACGGAGGGTTATCTGCGCGATCTGGGCGCGGCGCGGATCGTGCCGCGGGCCGAACTGGCCGAGACGGTCAAGCGGCCCCTGGAAAGCGAGACCTGGGCGGGCTGCATCGATGCCGTGGGCGGCGCGATGCTGGCGCGGGTGCTGGGGCAGATGAAGCACGGCGCCTCGGTCGCCGCCGTGGGGCTGGCGGGAGGCGCGGCGCTGCCGGCAAGCGTGATTCCCTTCCTGCTGCGCGGAGTGAACCTTCTGGGGATCGATTCGGTGACCGTTCCCTACGACCGCCGGATGCAGGCCTGGGGGCGGATCGTCCGGGATCTGCCGATGGCGAAGCTGGAGGCGATGATCCGGCCGGCGGTGCTGGCAGACCTGCCGCAACTCGGGGCGGCCATCCTGAAGGGAGGCGTGCAGGGCCGGATCGTGGTGGACGTGAACGCCTGAGACCCGTCCACGGTCGATTGGTCGTGAACCCGCTGGATTTCAATGGCTTGCCGGTTGCCGCGCGCGATCTGGCAGGGATTGGCCGCCTGGCGAGGACGATGACCGCGCCCGCGGGGTCGGGCTGAAGGGCTGTCCGGGAGGTGTCAGGCCGCCGCCATGCCAGAGCGGATCTTGGCAGCTGTCCGCAGGTAGTGGTCGCGCAGCAGCTGTTCGGCCAGCGCCGTGTCGCGGGAAAGCACAGCGCCGGCGATGGCCCCGTGTTCGGCCCCGTGTTCGGCGTCGATGTCGCGCTTCTGCGGGCCGGCGGCGGTCAGGGCGGGGATGCGGTAGCGTTCCGTCGCGGCCTGGAGGCGCTCGAAGAAATCCATCAGCCAGTCCGACCCGCAGGCCGCCAGCAGCGCGCGGTGAAAGGCGTGGTGGCGGGTCTTCAGCTCGCCCACGTCGCCGCCTTCGCGCCTCGGTTTCGATAAGCAGGTGGGCGTGCAGGGCATCCTCGAACTCGGCAAGTGACCGGGAGGACACCCGGAAGCCGCGCAGCGATCCGGCGGTGCAGCGTGGATCTGTCCTGCCAACCCGTTGATGGATTCACCTCGTGGGTCCGGCGCGGTAGCCGGGCTGCGTGGGCAGACCCATCTCCTGGCCTGCAGGACCCGGAACTGTCCGACCCGTGACGAAGCGCCAACCGGCAAGCGTGCCCGACAGCGCGCGCAGAGCTGCCGGGCCGGATTCCGCCCGAGCAGGAGATCGCGACCGTCACCGCCGATGGTGCCTTCGACACCCGCAAATGCCATGATGTCATCGCCGTGCGCCTTGAACCGTCGGGTCGCAGAGCCCAGGGTCCGCGCCGCCGTCCTGAACGGCTTCTCCGCCCTTGTCACACCCGACA
>JBKBRG010000435.1:0-2669 GCA_046292325.1 Tabrizicola sp. | reverse complement strand
CCGCGCTGCGTCTTGCGGCCAAGCCAGCCCGCCTCGACATACTTCGTGAGCAAGGGACAGGGCCGGTATTTGGTGTCCGCCAGCCCTTCGTGCAGCACGTTCATGATCGACAGGCAGGTGTCCAGGCCGATGAAATCCGCCAGCTCCAGCGGCCCCATCGGATGGTTGGCGCCCAGTTTCAGCGACTGGTCGATCGACTGCACCGACCCCACGCCTTCGTACAGCGTGTAGACCGCCTCGTTGATCATCGGCATCAGGATGCGGTTGACGATGAAGGCCGGGAAGTCCTCGGAACTGGACGCGGTCTTGCCCAGCTTGCGGACCACCTCGTGCAGCGTCTCCCAGGTCTCCTGATCGGTGGCGATGCCGCGGATCAGTTCCACCAGCTGCATCACGGGAACCGGGTTCATGAAGTGGAAGCCCATGAACTTTTCCGGCCGGTCGGTGCGCGAGGCGAGGCGGGTGATGGAAATCGACGAGGTGTTCGAGGTCAGGATCGTCGTGGGCTTCAGGTGCGGCACCAGGTCCTCGAAGATCGCCTGCTTCACCGTCTCGCGTTCCGTCGCGGCCTCGATGATCAGATCGCACTGGCCAAGGTCGGAAAGTTTCAGCGTGGTCTTGATCCGCTCCAGCGCCGCGCGCTTGTCGGCCGGCAGCACCTTGCCACGCGCGACCTGGCGGTCGATGTTCTTCTCGATGGTGGCCAGGGCCTTCTTCAGGTTGTCCTCGGACACGTCGGTCAGAAGCACGTCGTAGCCTGCAAGCGCGAAGACATGGGCGATCCCGCTGCCCATCTGCCCGGCGCCCACGACGCCTACCAGCCTGATCTCCATCGGTCGCACCTCCGTCTGACGCCCCGGTTATGCCCGCCCCGTCCGGCCCGCGCAAGCAGGGGGAAAATGCACCGGCTTTTAGCCAATCGCCCGATTTTAGCCGTTCGGCAACCAGCCTTCGCCACAGTTGCTTTCGGGTGACTGCAAACGGGTGGTGTGATGCTGCATCTCGATGCGGGCGCGGGGGCGCTCGACTATTCTCCATGCCGTTACGGCGCGTCGCGGGCGCTGTTCCGGGGGCCGCGGCGGGATCTGTCGCAGCCCTATGTGGCGGTGCTGGGCGGATCGGAAAGCTTTGGCAAATATGTCGCGCAGCCCTGGCCGGCGCTGGTCGAGGCCGGGCTGGGGCAGGCGGTCGTCAACCTTGCAGGCCAGAATGCCGGCCCGGACTTCTACCTGACGGACCCCGCGACGCTTGAGGTGGCTGCGCGCGCCCGGGTGGCGGTCGTGCAGGTGACGGGGGCAGAGGCGCTGTCGAACCCCTTCTATACCGTCCATGGCCGGCGCAATGACCGTTTCCTGGCCCCTACGCCCGCGCTGCGCGCCCTGTTCCCCGAGGTGGACCTCGCCGATATCCATTTCACCCGCCATCTTCTGTCGGTCCTGCACCGCACCGATCCCTTGCGCTTTGCCGTGGTGACCGAGGCGCTGCGCCGGACCTGGACCGACCGGATGCGCCGCTTGCTGGCCCGGTTGCCCGAACGGCGGCTTTTGCTCTGGCTGGCCGAACCGGCGCTGCCGTCCCCTGCCAGCTGGCCGGACCGGGCGCCCGTCGCGATCGACCGGTCCCTGGTCGAGTCTCTGGCCGGCGAGGTGTCGGGGATCGTCGAGCTTGTCCCCAGCCCGCAGGCGCGGGCGATGGCCGGTGCGGACATGATCTACCCCGAGACCGAGGCCGCACAGGCCGCCTGCCTGCCGGGCGCGGCGGTCCATGCCGAGGTGGCGGCGCGGCTGCTGCCGCTGGTGCGGGACCTGATGTAGAAAGGGCCGCCACGGTGGGCGGCCCTCGGGCGATCGGCATCCGTCGCGCGGCGTCAGAGCTTCTCGATCATCTCCGGCACGGCGGTGAACAGGTCGGCGACGAGGCCATAGTCGGCGACTTGGAAGATCGGGGCCTCTTCGTCCTTGTTGATCGCGACGATGACCTTGGAGTCCTTCATCCCGGCGAGGTGCTGGATCGCGCCCGAGATCCCGACCGCGACATAGAGGTCCGGCGCCACGACCTTGCCGGTCTGGCCGACCTGCCAGTCGTTCGGGGCATAGCCGCTGTCCACGGCCGCCCGGCTGGCACCGACGGCGGCGTTCAGCTTGTCGGCCAGCTTCTCGATCAGCGCGAAATCGGCCTGGCTGCCCACGCCGCGGCCGCCCGAGACCACGATGCCGGCCGAGGTCAGTTCCGGTCGGCCGGTCGAGGCGACCTTGTCTTCGACCCAGGCGGACAGAGAGCCGTCCACGCTGGCCGAAACCTTCTCGACCGGCGCCGACCCGCCCTTGCCGGCGGCATCGAAGGTCGCGGTGCGGATCGTCAGGACCTTCTTCGCATCCGAGGTCTTGACCGTCTGGATCGCGTTGCCGGCATAGATCGGCCGGTCGAAGGTTGCCGCATCATGCACGGCCAGCACTTCCGGGATCACCATCACGTCGAGAAGCGCGGCCACGCGCGGCAGCACCGACTTCGACAGCGCGCCAGAGGCCGCGACGATGTGTTCGTAGGTGTCCGCGAGCGAGACGATCAGCGCCGCGGTCGGTTCGGCCAGACCATGGGCGTAGGTTGCGTCCTCGGCCAGAAGCACCTTGGCCACACCGTCCAGCGTGGCGGCCTCGGCCGCCGCCGAG
>JBKBRG010000434.1:0-2679 GCA_046292325.1 Tabrizicola sp. | reverse complement strand
GGATGTGCGAAAAGTGCAAAGCATGGGCTTCGATCGGGCAGACAGGGACCTGATATTGTCGGTTCTGTCCATGTCGTTCGAGCCGGGCGAGGACGGAACGGGGCGTCTTTCCATCGTGCTTGCCGGCGACGGGGCCATCGCGCTGGACGTGGAGGCGCTGGAGGTGCGGCTGGACGACGTGACGCGCCCCTACCGCGCGCCATCGGGCAAGGTTCCGCGCCACGACTGAGGCCGGACGCGACGGTCTTCCGGGGCTTCCGACCTTGAGCCCGGCCTTCCGGCGCGCTATCTGACCCCCGACCAGCCGGAGGCCCCGATGCCCGTCTTCCTGACCACGACCGACCCGGATTTCGAGGCCGCCTTCGTGGCGCTCCTCGGGCAGAAGCGCGAGGAGGCCGAGGATGTGGACCAGGCCGTCGCCGCGATCATCGCCGATGTGCGGGGGCGGGGCGATCAGGCGGTGATCGAGCTGACCGCCCGCTTCGATCGCCTGACGCTGACGCCGGAAAGGCTGGCCTTCTCCGGGGCCGAGATCGACGCCGAGATCGCCCGGGTCAGCCCCGAGGACCGTGCCGCCCTCGAACTGGCCGCCGAACGCATCCGCGCCTATCACCAGCGCCAGAAGCCGCTGGACGAAAGCTGGACCGATGGCACCGGGGCGATGCTGGGCTGGCGCTGGACGCCGGTTTCGGCCGCGGGGCTCTATGTTCCCGGCGGTCTGGCCTCCTATCCCTCGTCGGTGCTGATGAACGCCATTCCGGCGAAGGTCGCAGGGGTCGAGCGGCTGGTGATCGCCTGCCCGACGCCGGACGGCAAGGTGAACCCGCTTGTGCTGCTGGCCGCCCGCATCGCCGGGGTGGATCAGGTCTACCGGATCGGTGGCGCGCAGGCGATCGCGGCGCTGGCCTACGGGACCGAGACCATCGCCCCGGTCGACAAGATCACCGGCCCCGGCAATGCCTTTGTGGCCGCCGCCAAGCGCCGGGTGTTCGGCCGCGTCGGCATCGACATGATCGCGGGACCCTCCGAGATCCTGGTCATCGCCGACAGGGACAACGACCCCGACTGGATCGCGCTCGACCTGCTGAGCCAGGCCGAACACGACGAAAGCGCGCAGTCGATCCTTGTCACGGACGATGCCGCCTTCGGGCGGGCCGTGGCCGAGGCGGTCGCGCGGCGTCTGCAGACGCTGGAAAGACGCGCCATCGCCGGGGCGTCCTGGATGAGCCACGGCGCGGTGATCGTCACCCGCGACCTGGCCGAGGCCGCGGCCCTGTCGAACCGTGTCGCGCCCGAACACCTCGAACTCTGCGTTGCCGACCCCGAGGCGCTGGCGCAGAAGATCACCCATGCCGGGGCGATCTTCCTGGGCCAATACACGCCCGAAGCCATCGGCGACTACATCGGCGGACCGAACCACGTCCTGCCCACGGCCCGCTCGGCCCGCTTCTCCTCGGGCCTGTCGGTGCTGGATTTCATGAAACGCACCACGCTGGCCAGGATGACCCCCGCGGCGCTGAAGGCCATCGGCCCGGCGGCGGAACGGCTGGCCAGGTCGGAAAGCCTCGAGGCGCACGGGCTCAGCGTCCGGGCGCGGCTGGACCGGCTGAACGGCTGAGGTCGGCCACCTTCGCGCTTGATCCGCCTGACGGGCTGGGGCATCACGGTCCGGCCGCAAGGAACCAGCCCATGACCAACCGCATCTGCCAGATCGAGATCGACGAGAGGGGCCTCGCGCGCCCCACGCCCGAGATCGAACAGGAACGCCGCGTCGCGATCTACGATCTTCTGGAGGAGAACTCCTTCACCCCCGCCCGCCGGTCCGACCGCGAGATGCCGGAAGGCCCCTATCGTGTGCTTCTGGCCATCCGCGAGGGCCGGCTGGTGTTCGACATCGCCACCGAAGCCGGCGAGAAGGCGGCCGAGTTCCACCTCTCGCTCGGCCCGTTCCGGCAGGTGGTGAAGGACTACTTCCAGATCTGCGAAAGCTATTTCGACGCGGTCAAGCGCCTGCCGCCCAGCCAGATCGAGGCGATCGACATGGCGCGGCGCGGCATCCACAACGAGGGCGCGGCGATCCTGAGGGAGCGGCTGGAAGGCAAGGCCGAGGTCGACACCGACACCGCGCGGCGCCTCTTCACCCTGATCTGCGTCCTGCACTGGGGCTGAGACCTTGGGCGACTTCCCCCAATCCGTCCTCTTCTGCTGCGACCACAATGCCGTGCGTTCGCCCATGGCGGAGGGGCTGATGAAGAAGCTCTACGGCCAGCGCGCCTATGTGCAGTCGGCCGGTGTCAAGAACGACATGGAGATCGACGGCTTTTCCGTCGCGGTCTGCAAGGAACTGGGGATCGAACTCAGCCGCCACCGCTCGCGGTCGTTTGAAGAAATGCAGGACTGGGGCGACGACCTGTCGCAGTTCGACCTCATCATCGCGCTCAGCCCCGCCTCGCAACGCATGGCGCTGGAGCTGACCCGCTTTCACCACCTGGAGATCGAATACTGGCCGATCCTCGACCCCACGGGCCTGGGCGAAACGCGCGAGGCGAAGCTGGCCGCCTACCGGCAGGCGCGGGATCAGATCAAGGCGCGGATGCTGCAACGTTTCGGGCCGCCCTCGGAAGAACCTTCCTGACCGCCGGCTGCCCCGCAGCCTAGCCACCGGGCTTGCGGGCGAAC
>JBKBRG010000433.1:0-2689 GCA_046292325.1 Tabrizicola sp. | reverse complement strand
ATCATGCA
Organism: Tabrizicola sp.; assembly: GCA_046292325.1. Classification (GTDB taxonomy): domain Bacteria; phylum Pseudomonadota; class Alphaproteobacteria; order Rhodobacterales; family Rhodobacteraceae; genus Tabrizicola. The sequence goes on along the minus strand of JBKBRG010000433.1, from coordinate 2,681 downwards.
GTTGAAGCGGCTGCCATCGGCGAGGCGGGCGTCGCAATAGGGGTTCGATTCATCGACGCGGCGACCCACGGCCGAGACGATCTTGTCGATGATGCGCAGAAGGTGGCGTTCGTCGCGGAAGGTGACATCGGACAGTTGCAGCTTGCCCGCGCGTTCCACGAAGATCCGCTTCGGCCCGTTGACCAGGATGTCGCTGATCGTCTCGTCCTTCAGCAGGGGTTCCAGCGGGCCGAGGCCCATGACCTCGTCGTAAAGCTCCTGCGTCAGCGCCAGCCGGTCTTCCTTGTTCAGCGCGACGGACATTTCGTCCAGCGCCTCGCTGGTCAGTGCCGCGATCTCGCCCCGGAGCGACTGTTCGGTCGCCGATTCGATGGCCGAGAGGTTCAGGTCTTCCAGAAGCCGCTTGTGGATCTCGACCTTCAGTTCGGTCAGGCGCTCCTTGCGCTTCTTTTCCTTGTCGGCGGCCATGGCCTCGGCCGCAGCGCGCTGCTGGACCACGGGCTGCTGGGCGGCGCGGGCCGCGGATGCGAAGGGTGCCTTGTCGGCAACCTGGCTGACCGGCGCCAGACCCCCGGTGGACGAGGCGGAACCGGCGGGAGTATCCTTCTTGAACCGACTGAACACGGACTGTTCCCCCCAGATCAGGCTTTAGCGGTTTCGGCAGATTTGTTCAGATCATACAAGGACTTGGCAAGCTTTTGCAGTTCCTTGCGCAGGATGTTCTTGTTCGCGCTCTCGGCGATGGGCAGGCCGTGGTCGTTGGCCTGGGTCACCTGTTCGCCGCCATCGGGCAGCTGCACCTCGATGTCGATGTCAAGGCTTTCGGCCATGCGCTTGACCCGGGCCTTGGCCGAGAGGTCGGTGAACTTCGGCGCGCGGTTCAGGACGTAGCGCACCTTTTCATGCGGCAGCGCCTCGGCCTTGAGGGCCCGGATGAAGCGCAGGATGTTCTGGGCCGAGCGCAGGTCGAGTTCGAGCAGCGCGAAATAGACATGCGCGCGCGTCAGCACCGCCTCGGTCCAGGCGACCACGGTCGTCGGCATGTCGACGATGACGAAGTCGAAGTTGGCCTGGGCCGTGTCGAGGATGCGCCCGATGTCTTCCGGGGTGATCATCTCGAGCGGCAGCATGTCGGCCGGCGCGGTGAAGACGTGCAGCTTTTCGTTGAAGGTCACCATCGACTTCATCAGCGCATCCGCGTCGATGGCCGCAGTGTCGGTCAGGATTTCCAGCACGGCCTCCTTGCGGGGCAGGTCCAGATAGGTGGCGACCGAGCCGAATTGCAGGTCGAGGTCGATGACGCAGACCCGCATGCCTTCGGCTTCGGGGATCAGGCACAGTTCCCAGGCGAGGTTCGCGGCGAAGGTGGTCGCGCCGACGCCGCCCGCCATGCCGTGCACGGGAAGGATAACCCCGTTGCGATCGCCCCGCGGCTTGTAGACCGGATTGAAGGTGCCGGTGACGGGATCATAGCCTTCCGGCAGAACGGGCGCCGGCTTGCGCAGGCGTTCGATGGCGTCGTGCAGCGCACCTTCGGGCAAGGGGTAGGGCACGAAGTCGTCGGCACCGAGCTTCAGCATCTGGTGCAGGACCGAAGGGCTGACCTGGTTGGCGATCAGCAGGACCTTGATCTTCTTGGCCTTGGCCGCCTTGATGACATCGTTCATCTTGGACAGTTCGGATTCATCCTCGCTGTCCACGGCGATGGCGACGAACTGCATCCCGGTGCTGTCGGGCTGCTTGAGAAAGACCAGGGCGTCCTCGAAGTTGAGGTCACCCCAGGCCTCGCCCAGTTCGGCTTCCATGTCGTCGATCAGCAGATCGAATCGCTGCACATCGCGAGAAATCGTGCAGGCGAGGATCGGTGCAGGATCGCTCTGAACTGTGGCTTTGCTCGTCATCTCGCGTCGTGTCCTTGTGGTGCGGGGTTTTTACATGAATGGCAGATCGTTGGCCTGGCGACAGAGTGGCTTTCGACCTGTGGAACAATGGACCCCGGAACTCATCCTATCTGGGGGACCTTGTTCAAGAATGGTGGCGATATTTGGGCTAAAAGGGCCTGTTTCTGGGATTATCACGATTATGGAAACGAAGAGGCCGGGCACATGGCCCGGCCTCCCGTCAGGTGATCTGGGGGCGGTCGTCTCAGCCGCCACCCTGGCCGGTCGCGTCGGCGATCTCGGTGGTATGCGGGCGCGTGGCGCTGCTGACATATTCGCGCCAGATGATCTCGGCATACTTGCCGTTCAGCACCAGCGGATGCGACTTCACGAAGCCCGAGACTTCGGTCACGGTGCGGCGGTTGCGCACCTCGGCCTGGTTGGTCGCGATCAGCGGCCGGGTCTCGCCGTAGGAGACGACGGCCTCGAGGCGCGAGCGGCTGATGCCTTGCGAGATCAGGTAGGCCACCGCAGCCTGTGCCCGGCGCAGGCCGAGCCGCTGGTTGTAGGCATTGGAGCCGACCTTGTCGGTGTGACCGAAGACGCGGAAGCGGACCTCCGGGAACTGGCGGATGAAGTTTGCCTGCCTGCGCAGGATCTCCATCGCCTCGGGGGTCAGCTCTGCGCTGTCGAAGGCGAAGGTGATGGTGTCCGGAACCTCGGCGGCAAAGCGTTCGGCCAGGGCGACGGTGTAGGTCAGCTCTCCGGTCTGGAGCAGCGTGTTGTTCATCGTCGCGTTGC
>JBKBRG010000432.1:0-2689 GCA_046292325.1 Tabrizicola sp. | reverse complement strand
GAAGCCCCGTCAGCACCCCCATGTAGAGCAAACCCGCCCAGAGCCAGCCCGGCCCGAGGGCCAGACCGCGCCCGAACAGCACCAGCGGGCTGAGCGCGGCGAGGGCGAAGGCGGCCAGGGGCAGGGGGCGGGCTTGCATCGGATCGGCGGGCGGTGAAGTCTGGTGCGGGTGGCGCAGAGGGAATGATGCCGGACAGGATGGTCGAACTGCTGGCCATTGCAACAGCCATCCTGTCGCTGGCGGCGGCGGTGGCCTTCTGGCTTGGCTTCGCCGCGCGCGAGGTGAAGGGGACGACGGGCGCGGCGGTCAAGACGGCCTCGACCGGGCTTCTGGCCCTGCTGGCGCTGGGGCAGGCGGCGGCGCTGGCGCCCGGCGGGTGGTTCTGGCTGGTGCCGCTCGGGCTGGCCCTGGGGGCGCTGGGCGACCTGATGCTGGCGCTGGGTGGGATCGGGCGGTTCCTGGCCGGGGTGGCGGCTTTCGGGCTGGGACATCTGGCCTATGCCGGCGGGTTCCTCTGGCGGGGTGCCGAGCTGGGATTCGACGGGGTTTCACGGGGCGAAGGTCTCATGCTGGTGCTGCTTCTGGTTCTGCTGACCTCGACCGAGATCTGGCTGGCACCGCGCACGGGCGAACTGCGTCAGCCGGTGCGTGGCTATGTCGGGCTGATCGGGCTGATGGGCGCAACGGCGCTGCTGCTGCCCGCGCAGGCCGGGCAGGGTGCCTTGCGCGCCGGGGCGGGGCTGTTCATCCTGTCGGACCTCTTGCTGGCCCTGCAACTGTTCGTGGTGAAGGATGCCGGCTGGCGGCGGCTGGCCCTGGCGCTCTGGCCGGCCTACTGGGCGGGGCAGGCGCTGATCCTGTGGGGGGCGATCCTTCATGCCGGATAGGCGGGTGGCGGGCCCGGCGTCGAGTTCGCCGCTCCTTGCCAGGGGCGACGCGGTCGGGCCAATGGCCTTCCAAAGCCGGGCCAAAGCGACTAGGTGAAGGGAAACAGTCCGGGGGTGCCGCCCATGTCGTTCTTCAGCAAGCTCAAGGAGCGGATGTTCCGGTCCTCGAACAGGATCGGCGAGGGGCTGGAGGCGCTGGTAGCCGAAGGGGCCGAGGACCCGAAGGACCCGCCGCGCGAACTGCCCGAACCCGCGCCGGAACTGCCGGAGCCCTCGCCGCCGGAACTGCCCGCACCCGACCTGCCCGCACCCGATCTGCCGATGCCCGAGGATCCCGCGCCCATGGACCGGGCCCGCGACGCGCCAGAGCCCGCGTCGCAGGCCAGGCCGGGCCTCCTTGGCCGGCTGTTCGGGCGGGCGCAGGCCGAGGAACCCCGTCGCGTGCTGGACGATGCCATGCTGGAAAGCCTGGAGGAACTTCTGATCCAGTCCGACATGGGGGTGGAGACCGCGGTCCGCGTCACCGCCAACATCGCCGAGGGGCGCTTCGGGCGGAAGATCTCGACCCGCGAACTGCGGGCGGCGCTGGCCGGAGAGGTCGCGCGGATCATGGAACCCGTGGCCCGGCCGATGCCGCTCTACCCCCAGAAGCCGCAGGTGGTGCTGGTGGTGGGGGTGAACGGATCGGGCAAGACGACGACCATCGGCAAGCTGGCAAGCCAGTTCAAGGCGGCGGGCAAGCAGGTCGTCATCGCCGCCGGCGACACCTTCCGCGCGGCGGCGGTGGAGCAGTTGCAGATCTGGGGCAAGCGCGCAGGCGTGCCGGTGCTGACCGCGCCCGAGGGCAGCGATCCGGCCAGCCTGGCCTTCGACGCGCTGACCAGGGCACGGGCCGAGGGCGCGGACCTTCTGATGATCGACACGGCGGGGCGGCTGCAGAACCGGGCCGACCTGATGGAAGAGCTGGCCAAGATCGTCCGGGTCATCCGCAAGGTCGATCCGACCGCGCCGCACAACACCCTGCTGGTGCTGGACGCCACGACGGGCCAGAACGCGCTGACCCAGGTCGAGATCTTCCGCAGGATCGCCGATGTCTCGGGCCTCGTCATGACCAAGCTGGACGGCACGGCCAAGGGCGGTGTCCTGGTGGCGCTGGCCGACAGGTTCGGGCTGCCGATCCACGCGATCGGGGTGGGCGAGCAGATCGACGATCTGGCCCCCTTCGACCCCGAGGAGTTCGCACGCGCCCTGGTCGGGGCCGAGGCATGATCCGGGGGGCGGTCCCGGCGGATCCGGGCCCTGGGCCAGTGCGGTTCGGTGGCCTTGCGCCGACCGGGGCGCCCGCGATGCCGGTCGGGCCCGCGGCGCCGTTTCGCGGGGGGGCCGTCGATGCACGCTCGACCCATGCGGATGCGCCTTAGGCTTGCGCTGGTGCTTGCCCTGGCGGCGGGGCCGGCTGCGGCCGAGACGCCGGTTCCCTGCGCTCGCCTGCCCGACGTGCTGCGCGAGGTCTCGGGCCTGACGGTCAGCGCCCCGCCCGCGGCGATGCAGGGCGGCTGGTGCGTGCTGGACCGGGCGCGGCTGACGGGTGCGGCCGTCCCGACCGTCTCGGCCGGCAAGCTGCGTGCGCGGGCGGGAACGGAAGGGGCGGAGGTCGTGTCGCTGGAGGTCGAGGGGCAGGGCCTGCGCCTTGCGGCCGGGCTTCAGGAGCGGGACCTGCCCGGCTGGCTGCGCGAGCTGCTGCGCTTGCAGACCGCCGACCTGCGGCTGGCGCTGCGCCGGGATCTCGCGGGGACCGGCT
>JBKBRG010000431.1:0-2696 GCA_046292325.1 Tabrizicola sp. | reverse complement strand
CTGGACCGGCTTTGACGGGGATGCGCTCATCTTCGAAACCCCGACCGGCCCGCAGATCCTGACCCCCAGGGTCACCATCCTCGCCCTCGGAGGGGCAAGCTGGCAACGTCTCGGCTCGGATGGCGCCTGGGTTCCGTGGTTGCGTGACAGGGGCGTCCGGGTCAGCGGCTGGAAACCCGCCAACATGGGCTTTCGCGTCGCCTGGTCGCCGCACATGGCCCCGTTCTTCGGACAACCCGTGAAAGGCGTCGCCCTGATCGCGGGCCCGCACCGCGAACGTGGAGAATTCGTCATTTCCACCAAGGGGTTGGAGGGTGGCGGGATCTATAGTATATACAAGTATCTACGCGATGCATATACATTGGCCCTCGACCTTCTCCCCGATCTGACCGAGGAGGAGATCGCCCGCCGCCTCGCCGGAATGAAGCCCGGCGACAGCACGACGAACCGCCTGCGCAAGCTGGGCCTCGACCGCGCACGAACCGCCCTGGTGATGGAGTTCGCGCGCACCGAGCCCTTCGCCCGGCTCAAGCACCTGCCCATCCCGCTGCAAGGCCCGCGCCCGCTGGACGAGGCGATCAGCGTGGCGGGAGGCATCGCCTGGGACGCCCTCACCCCCGACCTCGAGCTGAAAGCCCTTCCGGGCATCTTCGCCGCCGGGGAAATGCTGGATTGGGAGGCCCCGACCGGCGGCTATCTGCTCACCGCCTGCTGGGCCACCGGGCGATGGGCCGGACAGGCCGCCGCGCGCCGGCTGTCTCATCCGGCGTGAAGCGCCTCGAACCAGGGCAGCACCTGCTCGCGCAGCGTATCTACAGCCACGGCCAGGCACTCCGGCCGCTCCAGCACGTCGATGAAGGCGAGCCTTCCCGGATCACCGGCCATATCCTCGAAGAACTCGGCCAGCGTCACATCCTCGCCGCCCGGCCAGTCTGGGTGGTCCGGCACCTCACCATTGGGAGTGACGAACCGCAGGACGATCCGCACATCCCAGCCATAGCGATCCCGTTGCAGATGCACCGCCGACTTTCCCGCCGCCGTCACCCGGCTCCAGGTCGTCCGGTTCAGCACGAACCCCGCGGGCGCAAGCACCCCGTCCAGCGCCGCCACGATCCGCCCCCAGGCCTCTTCCCGCCGGGCCGGAAAGGCCGGGTCATTGGCGGCAAGGTGCTGGCGGGCGGAAAGGTCGGGGTCGTCCATTCAGGCCGACAGCCCCCCGGCAAGATCCGGCACGTCCAGCGCCGAGAACCCGTAGTGGCGCAGCCAGCGCAGGTCGGCCTCGAAGAAGGCGCGCAGGTCGGGGATGCCGTATTTCAGCATCGCGATCCGGTCGATCCCCATTCCGAAGGCAAAGCCCTGCCACTGCGTCGGGTCAACCCCCGCCGCCTGCAACACCTTGGGGTGCACCATGCCGGACCCCAGGATCTCCATCCACTTGTCGCCCTCGCCGATCTTCAGCTGGCCGCCGACGTTGGAATAGCGGATGTCCACCTCTGCCGAAGGCTCCGTGAACGGGAAGTGCGACGCGCGGAACCGCAGTTCCACCTTGTCCACCTCGAAGAAGGCGCGGCAGAACTCTTCCAGGCACCATTTCAGGTTCGCCATGCTGATGTCACGGTCGATCGCCAGCCCCTCGACCTGGTGGAACATCGGCGTATGCGTCTGGTCCATGTCCATCCGGTAGACCCGCCCCGGAGCAATCACCCGGATCGGCGCGCCCTCAGCCATCATCGCCCGGATCTGCACCGGGCTGGTGTGGGTCCGCAGCACATGCGGCGGGCGGTTGTCGCCCTCGGCCCGCGCCATGAAGAACGTGTCATGCTCTTGCCGGGCGGGGTGCTCCGGCGGAATGTTCAGCGCGTCGAAGTTATACCAGTCGCTTTCGACCTGCGGTCCCTCGGCCACCGAAAAGCCCATGTCGGCAAAGATCGCCGTCAGCTCTTCCATGACCTGGCTGACCGGATGCACCGTGCCCCGGGGCCGGGGACGGCCCGGCAGCGTCACGTCCAGCCATTCGCTTTTCAACCGCTCGTCCAGCGCCGCATCGGCCAGCGCCACCTTGCGCGCGCGCAGGGCTGCGTCGATCTCGTCCTTCAGCGCATTCAGGCTTGCCCCCGCCGCCTTCCGCGCCTCGGGGTCCATCTTGCCCAGACCCGCCATCAGCGCCGAGATCTCGCCCTTCTTGCCAAGAGCGGCCACGCGGACCTCTTCCAGACCGGCCTCATCGGCCGCGCCGGCCACTGCCGCCAGATACTTGGCCTTCAGCGTGTCGATCCCGTCCATCGCGCCTCTCCTGCGAAACCGCCCCTCTGCTAAAGGCGAAGCCCCCGCAATGCAAGGTTCAGAAGATCGACCGCCGCCCCCGGATCTCCAGCATCCGGCGTGAGCGCGTGACCTTGCCGTCCCGTGCGGCGATCGAGACCGGCGGCCCCTTCAGCCGCTTCTCGATCACCACCAGGCTGTCGTGGAACCGGATCGACCCGATCTCGCGCGCCAGGGGATGCAGGGGAAAGCCTGCGTCGTCCTCGGTATACCAGGAATGCATCCGGTCGATCAGATCCTTGGCGAATTCGATGAAACTGGCCGGCTCGCGGAGCCCGCCGCCGAAGCCCGGCCAATAGCTCGTGTGCACGTCCTCGACGATATAGAGGCCCCGGTCGCGCAGCCGGGGCCAGAGATGGCGGAAACTGGTGATC
>JBKBRG010000430.1:0-2707 GCA_046292325.1 Tabrizicola sp. | reverse complement strand
GGCTGGACGAGGCTCAGCTGGATCGGGTCGGCTGCTTCCAGTATGAAAACGTGAAAGGCGCGCGGTCGAACGACCTGCCGGACCATGTGGCCCCCGAGGTCAAGCAGGACCGCTTTGATCGCTTCATGGAAAAGGCCCAGGGCATTTCGGCGGCGAAACTGGCCGCGAAGGTTGGAAAAGTGCTATCCGTGATCGTGGACGAGGTGGACGACGAGGGCGCAACCTGCCGCACGATGGCCGACGCGCCCGAGATCGACGGGAACCTGTTCATCGACGAGGGCTTCGAGGGGCTGAAGCCGGGGGACATCGTTTCGGTCGAAGTGGACGAGGCCGGCGACTACGACCTCTGGGGCCGTCGGGTCCAGCCCCGTTGACAGGCCGGTGACACGGTCCATCCTGCAGGGCAGGATGATGATTGAGGAGCGCCGGATGCCGAACAGCGCGATTGTCGCCGCCACCGCCCCCTTCAAGGTCGAGGTCGAGGAAGGCAAGTCCTATTTCTGGTGCGCCTGCGGCAGGTCGGCGCGTCAGCCCTTCTGCGACGGCAGCCACCGGGATACCGGCCTGTCGCCGGTGAGATGGACGGCCGAATCCTCGCGCACGGTGTTCTTCTGCGGCTGCAAGCAAACGGCCAGGGCCCCGATGTGCGACGGGTCGCACAAGTCCCTCTGACGCAAGACCGGTCTCCCGGCCCGGATGCGTGACCGGCTGTCGCAGCCTCTGGCCGGCACGCGCCGCAGGACCATGTCATGGCCCATGACCGATGAAACCCGTGTCCTCTACAATCAGGACTGCCCCGTCTGCCGGTTCGAGATCGAGGCCTATCGCCGCCGCGCGGGGTCTCTGGGATTGCCGATCCGGTTCGAGGGGCTGGACCAGGCCGGAGAGTGGGGCCTGCCCCCCGACCAGGCGGCCCGGCAACTGCACGTCCGGCAGAACGGCCGCGTCCTGTCGGGGCTCGCCGCGTTCCGGGCGCTCTGGTCGGTCCTGCCGGGCTGGCGCTGGCTGTCGCGGCTTTGTGGCTGGCCCGTGATCCGCCCTCTCTCGGAGCTTCTTTATGTGCGGATCCTCGCGCCGCTGCTCTACCGTGCACATCTGCGCCGGCAGCGGCGGCGCGGCTAGGCCGACAGCACCACCGCCCAGGCCGCCCCCGCCGCGATGGCTGCCAGCGCCACGCAGGCCGAGCCGCAGTCCTTGGCCTTCTTCGCCCTCGGGTCGGGCGCGGGCGCGATCATGTCCACCACTTCCTCGATCGCGGTGTTGATCAGCTCTGCCGCCAGGACCAGCAGCCCCAGCGCCAGGATCAGGCCACGCTCGCCCGGGCTCAGATCCAGCGCAAAGGCCAGCGCCGCGGACAGCGCGTTCGCCAGGGTCCATTGCCGCAAGGTCTTTTCCGTGGCCCAGGCGGCGCGGAAGCCGTCCCAGGACCAGACCACCGTGTTGGCCAGCCGCCGTGCCTCGGCCCGAAGCATCTGCCGCATGTCGATCTCCCCTGCCCCCGTCCCTGTCGCCGGGAAAGCCTAGCGGCGGGGTCGGGGTGCGTCGAGACCCGAGCGCAGCGCCGCCAGCGCTGCGCGGGTGCAGGTGACGATATGGGCAAAGCGGTCGCCGCCGAGGTTCACGCCGCCATACCAGCGCGTCACCACCACGATGCGGTCCGGCACGCCTTCGCGTTCCAGCATCTTCAGGATCACCGCCCCTGCGCCCGACTCTCCGTCATCGTTCTTCAGGGGCCCGCCGTCCGACACCAGCGCGGCCCAGCTGTGATGCGTGGCCTTGTCGAACCTGCGCCGCCGACGCAGTTCGGCGAGGAAGGCCTCGATCTCGGCACGGTTGCGCACCGGCCCGGCCGAAGCGGCATAGCGGGAGCCGCGGTCGCGGATCAGATCCTCCAGCACGATCATGGACGCTTGATAGGCAAAGAAAGGGCGGCAGGCCAGAGGGGTTGCCCGCCGCCCTCGGGCCGCATCCGCATGGGGCACGGAGCGGCCAGTAGCTGATGACGGATGCTCAGCCCAGCGCCTCGATCTCCGCCCTGTTCGGACAGAAGTCCGGCATCCTGCGCGCTGCGCCCGAGACGCTGAGCCAGCTTTCGCAGTCCGCCGCCCGGTCGCAGGCAGCGCAGCGCGCAATGAGGTCCTCCAGCTCGGAACGTTGCAGCCAGCCCTCGACGACCGCGCGCGGCAGGTTGACGCCCGAGATCCTTGCCATCCCGCGGGTAAGCCACCAGGCCCTCGGGGCCTCGGGATAACCGATCATCGTCCGATCCTCCTCACGCAACACGATCATGCTGCGGCGAGCGCGGTCCGGTCGCCTTGACGCAGATCAAAGGCCCCGCAGACGCCGGACGGTCGCGGCAACCTGGGCCTTGCGCTGCGCATTCGGCGGGTGGCTGCCGAGGAACCTGTCGCCGGGATCGGGCAGGCGGTCGAAGAAGCCCGAGCCGCGCACCGGGTCATAGCCGGCCACCAGGGCGATCTCGGCCCCCAGGGCATCGGCTTCCAGTTCGAACTCGCGGCTGTAGCTGCGGGCGGCAACCTCGGCCCCGATGTTCTGCGCGGCGCGGATCTCGTCGGGCGACAGGCCGCTGGCCTGGGCAAGAACCCCTGCGAGGATCGCACCGGACATGGCCTGATCCTGGCGCTTGGGGATATGCCCGGCGATGTGGTGCGCGGCCTCGTGCCCCAGGACGAAGGCCAGCTCGTCG